>NZ_JBARCR010000142.1:0-15627 GCF_049794275.1 Trebonia sp. | reverse complement strand
CGGCCAGCCGGCTTGGCGCCCTCAGGCCGCCGCCCATGCCGCCCGCCTGCGAGCTCAGGCACTCGGGACGGCCGCACAGCCGGGCCAGGGCCAGGGCCGTCGTCGCCGGCCACTACGACCTGCCCGTCTCGTTCTTCCGGCTGATCCTCGATCCGTCCATGGCCTATTCATGCGGCTACTGGGCAAGCGACGACGCTGAATACGGTCTCGCCGACGCCCAGCGAGACAAGTTCGACCTGGTCTGCCGGAAGCTGGAGCTTGGCTCCGGCGGCTCGCTGCTCGACATGGGATGCGGCTGGGGGTCGCTCACGGTACACGCCGCGCAGCACTACAAGGCGCAGGTGACCGCGGTCACGCTGTCAGCTGAGCAGGGTGGTTACGCAAGCGCGCGGCTGCGCGGGCTCGGGCTCGGCGGCCGCGCCCGGGTGCTGATCCAGGATTACCGGGACCCGGCCGGCGACTCGTACGACGCGATCGCGTCGCTCGAGATGGGTGAGCACGTGGGCGCGGCGGGATACCCCGCCTTCTGCGCGGCGCTGCACAGCCGGCTCCGCCCCGGCGGCCGACTGCTCATCCAGCAGATGTCCCGTGGAAAGAACGCACCGGGCGGCGGTCCGTTCATCGAGTCGTACGTGGCCGCGGACATGCATATGCGGCCGGTCGGGGAGACCGTCGGCCTCCTGGAGGGGGCAGGCCTCGAGGTGCTCGGCGTGGAGTCGCTGCGTCCGCACTACGTGCGGACCATCAGGGCGTGGCTGGACAATCTCGAGCGGAACCTCACCGCCGTGGAGGCGATCATCGGCGTGGACCGGGCTCGCCTGTGGCGGCTGTACCTGGCGGGCGGCGCGCTGGCTTTCGAGGAGGGGCGGATGGGCGTCGACCAGATCCTCGCGGCCAGGCGCGGATGACCGGGGCCGCGTTCGGCTGGGCGACGCTGACCGCCGGCTTCTCGGTGCTCGCGCTCGTGGCCGTGACGTTCGCCATCGGCGCGCGGACCGGCAGGCACAGCGTGATGGATGTCGCGTGGGGCGCGAGCATCGCGGTCGCGGGGGTGGTGAGCTTCCTGGCGTCGGCCGGGCACGGCGCGCCCGCCCGCCGGTGGCTGCTGCTTATCGCCGCGTTCATCTGGGGCTGCCGGCTCGCATGGCACGTGGCGGTGCGAGCGCGCGGCGCGGGCGAGGACCCGCGATACCGTGAGCTGCTCGACCGCGCGCCGGGCGACAGGAACTGGTACGCGCTGCGCGTGGTTTACCTGCCGCAGCTACTGATCTTGTGGGTCGCATGCCTGCCGCTGCCTGCCGGCATGACACAGCAGTCGGCGCCGGGTGTGGTCACCGCCATTGGCTGCGTGGCCTGGCTAACCGGGTTCGCCTTCGAGACCGTCGGCGACTGGCAGCTGGCACGGTTCCGCGCCAGCCCGGCGAACCGCGGGCGGATCATGGATCGCGGGCTGTGGCGGTATACCAGGCACCCGAACTACTTTGGGGACGCCTGCATGTGGTGGGGGATCTTCCTCATCAGCTACGGGTCGCCACTGCAGCTGCTGACCCTGGTCTCGCCGCTGCTGATGACGTTCATCCTGACCAGGGGCACCGGCCAGCGGATGACCGAGCGGCGGATGTCGGGCAACCGCCCGGGCTACGCCGAATACGTCACGCGGACCAGCGGCTTCATCCCGCTGCCGCCCCGGCGTCCGCATCGGCCGCGGAGCGTGCCGTGACCGGGCGCCGATCAGCGCGGCACGCTGTGCCGCAGCCGGAGTGCGGCGGGGAACGGCTCCAGGTACGACTGCCCGGCGAGCCAGGGCAGCTCGCCGTCGCTGGCGTAGTGGGCGAGGATCGCGACGGGGACGCTCAGCGGGTCGGCGCCGCGCCGGTAGGACTCGATCCTGGCGACCAGGTCAGATCTCCGCTCGGGGCCAAGCCCGCGGCCGATCCGGCCGAACGCGTGGTGGAGTGCGTTCGCGTTGCGGCCCCGGCTGGCCCTTGTGGTCATCGCCGCCTGGAACACGTCCCTGTACGCGAGCTCGGTAACCTCCCTCGGGACGCTCCCGGCCGCGGCGACGATCCGGCCAGCGGCCCGGTAGCGCGGCGGATCGTGCGCGAGCAGCTGAAGCTTGTGCCGAGCATGGAAAGAGACCAGGTCACGCGGTTCCCATGGGCCGGAAAACAGCTCGCGGAGCCGCGCGAAGGCAAACACCCGTTCGGTGAACTCCTCGCGCAGTACCGCGTCGTTGAGCCGCCCCTCGTCCTCGGCGGGAAGCAGCGGGAACCGGGCGATCACCCGCTGCGCAAACACGCCGCGCCCTCGGTGATCGGATGGCTGGCCGCTCGGGGCGTAACGAGGGATGCCGTGGATGCCGCAGCTCGGAGACTTGGCCTTGAACACGTACCCGTCGAGCCCCGCGGGCAGTGGCAGCGCCGCCATAGCCGTCGTGTGATCATCCCCGCCGCTTCGGCTCACCAGGTGGGCGTCGACGGTCAGCCGCAGCGTCTCCCTCGGGGCGCCAAGGCCGATCTCCATTTCCGGGCAGTACGGCACCCAGTCGACGTAAGGACCGAGCTCGTCGGTGAGGAACCGGCAGCGGCTGTGGCCGCCGTTGAACCGGACCGGCTCGCCGAGCAGGCAGCTAGACACGCCCACACGCGGCCGGGTGCCCGCGTCCTGGACCGCGCTTGCGCCTGTTTCGCTCATGAACTCCCCTTACCCAGGGAGATCAATGGACACCGCCATCGTGCTCTTCACCCGAGACCTGCGGCTGCACGACAACCCGGCGCTAGCCGGCGCGTGCGCACACGCCCGCCAGGTGGTGCCACTCTTCGTCGTGGACCCTGCGCTGAACGTCCCGCCGAACCGGGCGCGATTCCTCGCCGATTCGCTCGCGGTGCTACGGGAAGAGTTGCGTGAGCGGGGCGGCGACCTGGTGATCCGGAAGGGCGACCCCGTCGCCGAGACGATCCGGCTGGCGACCTGGACGTCAGCCCAGACCGTGTTCGTCGCCGGCGATGTGTCCAGGTACGCGGCACGGCGCGAGCAACGCCTGGCGCGGGAGTGCGGTAGGTACCGGATAGCGCTTGAGGTCACGCCGGGGCATGCGGTCGTGCCCGCAGGGGACCTCCGGCCGGCCGGCGGCGGTCACTACCGGATCTTCACGCCGTACTGGCGTGCCTGGCGCGCCGCCGCCTGGCGGGAGCCCTGCCAGGCGCCTGAGGCCGTCTCCGTTCCCGCGGGCATCGAGCCTGGCGACCTGCCCCGCCCGGATAGGGGTTCCTCAGCGGGCCTCCTGCCTGGCGGTGAGCGGGCGGGCCGGGACCGGGCTACCGCTTGGCTGGACGGACCGCTGAAGGCATACGGGGACGAGCGGGACCTTCTCGCCAGCGATGAGACGTCCCGGTTGAGCGCCTACCTGCGGTTCGGCTGCGTGTCACCGCTCGCGCTAGCGCAGGCTGCGCTGTCGCGGCCCGGCGGAGAAGAGTTCTGCAGGCAGCTGGCCTGGTGTGATTTCTTCCACCAGGTCACGGCGGCGTTCCCGGACATCGGCACGGAGGATTACCGCCCTAGCCCTCACGGACCACGGAACTGGGCTGAAGACCCGGACGCGCTGGACGCGTGGCGGGCTGGACGCACCGGCATCCCGGTGGTCGACGCCGGCATGCGGCAGCTCACCGCCGAAGGGTTCATGCATAACCGGGCCAGGATGATCACCGCCTCGTTCCTCACCAGGACACTGGGCATCGACTGGCGGCACGGGTACAGGCACTTCCGTGAGCTGCTGGCCGACGGCGACGTGGCCTGCAACGCAGGCAACTGGCAGTGGGTGGCTGGCACGGGCAACAACCCGCGCCCTGGCCGGATGCTGAACCCGCTGCGCCAGGCGGCCAGATTCGATCACGACGGCGACTACGTGCGCCGCTACGTCCCGGAACTGGCGAGCCTCGCCGCACCGTACATTCACACGCCCTGGAAGCTGCCCACCGCGCACCGCAAGCAGCTGAACTATCCGGACCCGCTTAGCGCGTGAAGTAGACGGCCTCACGGCACGTGACGTATTGATCTTCCTTGACTTGTGCTTTCTACCCCAGTTGTCCACAACGTGGAGATGGGTAGGCAGCCCAGTCCGTCGCCAAAGCTCAGCGAGTCAGCGCCGCAGTAGAGGACGTAGCCAGCGTGCATCCGGGAGCCGAGCTTCTGCTTAAGGTAACGAAGGCCGAGCAAGTCCTCTGACCTTACGGATTGCGCGGACTTCACCTCGATGCCAACAACACGTCCGCTGTTGTCCTCGAGGATCGCATCGATTTCATGACCATCACGGTCGTGATAGTGGTACAGCGCTGCTACCGTTTCCGACCAGGTCAGTTGCCGCGCAAGTTCGCCCATCACGAAGTTTTCCATCAAGCCGCCCGACTGTTCATTGGTTCGGGGAGCCTGCAGGTAGCTTGCGAGGCCCGAGTCCACGAACATCAGCTTCGGCGCACGCGTCGCGCGTTTGGTCGCCCCAGACGACCAGGCAGGGATCAGCTGAATGAGGAATATCGTTTCGAGGATCTGGATGTAGCGCCGGACGGTGGGCTCTGTGATGGTTAGCTCGCTTGCGAGCTTGGCCATGTTGATCATGCTTGCGCAGCGGGCAGCCAGCAGCGTGATCAGGCGGCGCATGTCTGCGGCTCGCTCGATGTCTGCGACCTGCTTGATGTCCCGGACGATGATGTCGTTGAGGTAGCTGGAGAAGAACCGGCCTCTTCGTATCGGGGTGTCGCGTTGAACTGCGGTGGGATAGCCGCCCCGCGCAATGCGTGCTAGGTAATCACTGCGGTGCAGCCGCGAGGCGGCTGTCGAGAGTACGGCATCAGCACCGAATACAGCGTCCACGAAACCGTCCGGCTCGCCGTCGATCTCCCCTTGGGACAGCGGCCAGAGCTCGATGGTCTCCGACCGGCTGGACAACGCGTCAGGAAGGCTCTGCAAGGCGAGCAGGCGTGCAGATCCCGTCAGTATGAACCTCCCCGGCCTCGGATCCCTGTCGACGCTGTTCTTGATCGCCAGCCAGAGCTCGGGCACCCGCTGGACCTCGTCAATCAACGTCAGCGCGTCGAAGTCCAGGAAACCAACAGGATCGTTCTCCGCGGCCAGACGAGTCTGCGGGTCATCGAGAAACCGCGACTGCCGCCTTGGCACACCATGAAGGACCCGTTCGGCGAGAGTGCTCTTGCCAACTTGCCGAGCCCCGTTGACGATCACCACCCGGGTATCACTCAGTGCGTCCGAGACCAGCTCTGTGGCTCGTCTTGGAACATAGTCAGCGGCCATCTTCACAGGACTACCGTAGCCGCTAATTTCAGATCTGCGACCTTCTTGTTTCAGATCTGCCGATTGCAGGACTTAGATCTGCGGCTCCCATAGTTTAGATCTGCCGCATGCGGGCGTTTCCACCTTCCGACACGAGATGTCGTCTTTTGCTTGACGGGCTATTGCTTTCGCTAAAACCGTAAGAGAAAGTGACCGGTAGCTCCTGACCAAACATCAATCAACAGCTGAGGGGGCACACCCTAGTGACACACGTGACACGATTGCGTGCGATCGCCGCGGCAGGCGCAGCGTCGCTGCTTGTCATCGGCGGTGCCGTCGCAACGGCGACAGCAGCGTCTGCCAAGGTCGACCCAGGCCGCCAAGCCATTACCGGGACCCACCCCGAGTGGGCCACCCCCAAGGCTCTAGCGAGCAGCAAGCCGGTAACCACCGGCACCGTGACGGCCAACGTCTATCTCGCCAGCCCCAACGCGTCCGGGCTCGCCACCTTCGCCGCGGCGGTGTCCACGCCGGGCAACGCGCAGTACGGGCACTTCCTGAGCGCCGCTCAGGTGCAGGCGCAGTACGGGCCGGACGCCAGTGAGGCGCAGGCGGTCTCCCAGTGGGCGACCGGACAGCACCTGGGTGTCGCCGAGGTGGTGCCGGGCATCGGCGGCTACGTCCAGGTGACCGGCTCAGCTACCGCCATCGCGAATGCGTTCGGCGTCACGTTCGGCTCGTACCGCCTGCAAGGCGCGACGGTCCGCGCGCCGGAGGCGGCCGCATCCCTGCCGGCGTCCATCGCTGGCGACGTGGTGGCCGTGTCCGGCCTGGACAGCGCCACGCACCTCATGAAGCCAGCTGACACGCTCCCGCCGCCGCCGCAGAACTACTTCGTCGCGCCGGACTGCTCGCAGTACTACGGCCAGAAGCTCGCGACCCAGGTTCCAGGCACCTCCACGGCGATCCCGCCGGTGAACGGCAAGGCGCAGCCGTGGACGAACTGCGGCTACACACCGGCCCAGATCCGCGGCGCCTACCACGTGGGCACGTCCGGTGATACCGGCAAGGGCGTGACGGTAGCGGTCGTCGACGCGTACGCCTCGCCGACGATGCACGCAGACGCGAACGAGTACGCCAAGGTGACCGGCGACAAGCCGTTCGCGGCGGGCCAGTACAACGAGGTGCTGCTCGGCGGCAAGAACCACTGGACCAACACCGGCCCCACGGCCTGCGACGCGTCCGGGTGGTATGGCGAGGAGTCGCTGGACGTGGAATCCGTGCACGGCATGGCACCGGACGCCCACGTCACATACGTCGGCGCGGTGAGCTGCGAAGACAATGACCTGCTGGCGGCGCTGTCGTACATCGTCAAGCACCACACGGCGAGCATCGTGACCGACTCCTGGGGCGAGCCTTACGATGGGTCCGTCACGCAGGCGGCCTACGACGCGATCTTCCAGGCCGGCGCGGCCGAGGGCATCGGGTTCTTCTTCTCTTCGGGCGACAGCGGCTACGAGGACCCGGCCTACGAGGACGGCGGCTCGGACCAGATCCAGGTCGACTACCCGACCTCAAGCCCGTGGGTCACCTCGGTGGGCGGCACCAGCCTGGCGATCGGCAAGGCGAACAACTATGAGTTCGAGACCGCGTGGGGCACCGTCCTCGACCCGCTGACGACCAGCTCGTCCGGCTCGGCCTGGGACTTCACCCCGCCTGGCAGTAGCAGTGACGTCGAGAACTTCTACGACGGTTCCGGCGGCGGCGGCGTGTCCACCGCGTACGCACAGCCGTCATACCAGCGAGGCGTCGTCCCGAGCAGCCTCGCTACCCAGGTGCCGGAAGGCTCGACTACGACCCCGATGCGGGTGATCCCAGACGTCTCGGCGCTGGCCGACCCGTCCACCGGCTTCCTGGTCGGCGAGACCCTGTTCGGCCCGAATAATTCGCCGGAGCGGTTCTACCTCAGCCGGATCGGCGGCACCTCCCTCGCGTCCCCGACGTTCGCGGGCATCGAGGCGGACGCCCAGCAGGCCGCTGGCTTCGCCCTGGGCTTCGCCAACCCGGCGATCTACTTGCTAACCAGGGCCAACGGGATCGATCACGCGTTTAACGATGTGGCCAGTCACACAGGCGTCTACGAGGTGCGGTCCAACTACACCGACCCCAACAACGAGACCCTGCCGTTGCTGACTTACCTACGTGACCTCGGCATCAATGGCACTGGGGCCTCGGCCCTGGTCGCCACCCCGGGCTACGACGACGCCACCGGCGTCGGGTCGCCCGACCGTTACATCCAGGCGTTCCAGCATCTGGTCGGTTAACCGCCTGAATACCTGCCGGGCGGGGCCGCTGTCCAACCGGAGAGCCGCCCCGCCCGGGGGTGTCATGTCGCGGCAGCCTGGCTGCCAGACCCTACAACCCGTGTAGGGTCTCACTTCACGTGACGTGTTGATCTCGTCCAGGGCCGACAACATCGCTGCCCCCGCTGCGAACCTAGAAGACCGTGGCTGGCTTGTCGGCACGTCGTACCCGGCATGTGCTACACGAGCAGTTCACGAGCGCGGAGACTCGCCAGGATGAAGTCTGTTGTTTCATCGGGGTCAACCGGCGGCACCGCGACGGTGATGGCTTCATGCCCCGCCGCTAGGGCAGCGTAGCCACTGCGGACTTCGTCCCTGTTCAGCCTGTCGCTCTCGTGCGGTGTCATGAACAGGAAGATCACATCTGCTTGCTGGCCCGACCACACCGAATCGATCAGCCCGAAGAACACTGACCTGTTTAGCCCGGACCCGGCGAGTCCGGCCCCGTACCAGCCGTAGGCAACGGTGGACCACCACCAGCGGTCGAGGAAGAGGCCGTGTCGGACTCGAGCGTCGGCGATTGGCCCGATGTTTTCGGCATGGCATGCGATGTGCAGCAGTTGGTGTGCCAGCGGGGAACTGATCTGGCTGTTCTCGGTGAGAGAGTAGATGTTTCTGGTCAGGTCCGTCATCCCGGATGGCATGTGGGTGAATCGCGGGCCGGGCACCGCCCAGTCGAGTGCCGACAGCCGCTTGATCTGCGTCGACTTTCCTGAGCGGTCGAGGCCTTCGAGCACGATCAGGGAACCCGGCCGGAGATGAAGGCTCATGGTAGTCAAGCTATCCGTGCGCAGTGCTAGCACCCCACGAAGGTGAGGGAGCGGCGGGCGGAGTCGAGGATTATCGTCCCGCCGTTGTTGTCGCGCAGCGCGCGCCACGCGGTGAAGCCGGTGAGGACGGCCTGCTCCCAGTCTGCCGCGGTTCGGACCCCGACCTCGTAGGGGGCGGTGACGTCCTTGATGACGTTGAGGAACCGGAAGTCCAGGCGGGTGACGCCGTCCAAGTAGTTATGGCTGGTGGCGTAGGCGAAGGCCATCAGGGCGATGCCCTCTTCGGTGACGATCGCGCGGCCGCCGTCCTCCGCCTCGTCGACCTCTGGGTTGGACTTCCGTTTCCTGCCCATGAGCTTCCTGGTGACCGGCGACCAGCCGAGCACCGCTGCATAGCCCAGGTGAAAGACGTCGTGGAACCGGTACCCGTCGTCTACGTGGGAGTTGTCGGTGAGAGGGTCGCCCATCCACCGGTCGTCGTGGCGGACCCGGACTGTCGGTCGGCCCGCGTCGCTGACGGAAGCGACGAACTCGAAGGTTCCCGTGCGAGGGAGTCGCTCGGCCAGGAGGTACTGGTCGTCAAACGGCTCGGCCGTGGTCAGCAGCCAACGGTCCCGGGTCTTCTCCAGGTTAGCGCGAGCGATGTCATCGAGGTCTAGGCCGAGCTTGGTGGCGAGGGTCGCGGTGTACCAGAGCACGTCGCCGAGTTCCTCGCGGATGCGGGCCTTCGCGGCCGTGTGGGCGGGGCCGTCCCGTAGCAGCTTCTTGTATTCGGTGGCGACCGACCCGGCCTCGCCGACCATGCCCAGCAGGTGGACCGCGATGTCAGCGAGGTCCGTGCCTTGCCGCTGGTCCGTCTGGTGGGCAGCCTCTTGGAACGCGTGGAACTTCATCTCGTCCTCTTCTGGGCACGACTTCACCCTGTCGGATTTTCTGGCGATCATTGTCGGAACTCCCGACGCGATGCCATAGTATCTGAATGTCCGACAGGCGGTGTCGGATAACACGACAGAGCTTTGGAGGCGTGATGGGGCCGAGGGACATCGAGGACTTCACTATCGGATTGCTTGCTGAGGAGGCGAAATGCAGCTCGGACGAGATGCGGCAGCGTCTGGAAGAGGCGGGCGGCGACCTCCCGATCGACTCGATCCTCCTAGTGGAGGTCGTCGTGCGGGTCGAGGAGCGCTTTGGGGTTCATCTGGCCACAACTTTGGAGACGGCTTTTAATCTACGGTCGGTTAAGGACTTCGCCGTAATGGTCTACGACCTTGTTCAGGTGGAGCGTGCCCGGCAGGCGGGTGAGAGCGCGTGACCGAGAACGAGAAGAGCACTAGCCAGGAAACCGAGTCACAGCAGCTTGCGAAGCGGCTGCGCGAGGTGCGCGAGTACTTGAACCTCTCGCAGCAATTCGTCGCGGACAAGACGGGCATCCCCCGGTCGGCAGTCTCTGACATCGAGCGCGGAGCGCGGAAGGTCGACAGTCTGGAGCTGCGGAAGCTCGCCCGGCTGTATATGTACCCGGTCGGCTACTTCCTCGGCGAAGAGGAAGGTGGCGACGACGTCCGCACGCTCGCACGGGCGGTCACCGACTTGACGGAGGACGACCGCGCCGAGGTAGTCCGGTTCGCCCAGTTCCTGCGGTACTCGGCTGACGCAGACCGGAAGAGGCAGCGACGATGACGACCTGGGCCGAAGCCAACAGGGTGAGCATGCTGGCCGCTGCACAAGCCCACGGCGACTATGGGATCGATACGGCCATCTGGCCGGTCGATATCTACGACGCGATCTACACCGCCGACGTAGTGACCATCTGGCGACAGATGCCCAGGCAGTTCGGCGCCTACGCCAACGACCCAGGGTCACGCCCGGGTGTCATAATCAACAGCGGACTGCCGCACGCGGCACAGCGCCAGACGGCAGGGCATGAACTCGGGCACCACTGGTGGAAGCACGGGACGCGAGAGGACCTCGACCTGGACCCTCCCGGCGACCGAAGGCCATCGTGGCCACCGGAAGAGAAGCTGGCCGAGTCCTTCGCCGCCTGGTTCCTCATGCCTCGCAAGGCGGCCGTGGCTGCATTTGACCGCCTCGGCATTAATGAGCTGCGGTCACCAGCGGACGTGTACCTGCTGTCCCTGCTCCTGGGCACGCCGTACCGCGCTACGGTCAGGCACCTGCCGAACATCCGGCTCATCAGCGGAGCCAGGGCAGCAGAGTGGATCAGGGTGCCGCCGAACGTAATCAAGGACCGCCTCGACCAGGCCAACGACACGCCGGCGTCCCGCAAGCCGGACGTATGGGTGCTCGGCCCGCGGTTCGACGGGGTACAGCTCACTGTCCATCCCGGCGACCGGATCGTGATCACCAGCGCGAATGGCAGATGCCCTTCGGTGTCCTGCCCTGGCGGGCTGACGGACGTGCCGGTCGGGTCCGCAAGCCACGCGGCTGAGATCCAGGCCGGAGAAGACCGGAGCGAATGGGGCCGCGTCCAGGTCGCTGACGCCTCCGCGCACTGGGAATTCGCCGTACAAGTGGAAGGACAGCGCAGTGGCATCGACCCGCGCTGGATGCACTGACATCCCGCCCTCCTTCATAACCTGCCCATCCGGCCGGATCGGGGAAGTGATCAGGTGACGCTTGCACAAGACCAAGTCCGTGGCGGCACCGTGTCCGAGGCGTGGCTGAATGCCGTCCAAGTCGTGGATGCAGCTCCGCAGCGCCGCCTCTTCCACTTGGTAACCCGCGTCAGTGACCCAGTGGCTGAAGAACCGCACATCAGGGCCGCCGCTGACACGCTCCTCCGTGAGCTGGAGCTCGCCCCGGTTGACACGGTGGCCAACACTATATTCCCGGCCCAGCTGGCAGCTGCATCCGCCGGGCCCGGCGAGCTAGCCCAGCGGTATCGGCGGATATACCCCACGCTGCGCCGACTCCACAAGAGCAACCGGAAGGGCACCTACTTCGGGCGGATCGTCGCACACCCCGCCGCCGGCAGCGAGCGCGACCAGCTCGCTGACCTGATCGAGCGGCTGAACACCGAGTTGCGCACGCGCGGACCGAAATCGGCTAGGTACGAGATGAACGTCACCGGGCCCGGCGAGCTTGCCCAGCCTGCCGACGAGTGTCCGGCGGAGGAATTCTCGGACGGCGGCCCGGTCCACATCTACGCGGCGGACAAGGACACGTCCCCGATGGGATTCCCGTGCCTATCCTTCTGTTCGTTCCAACTGGACGGCAACACGCTGCACATGATCGCCCAGTACCGCTACCAGTACCTGATAGAGCGGGGATACGGCAACTACCTCGGCCTCGGCCAGCTCCTCGGATACGTGTGCGCCACTGCCGGCCTGCGCCCGGGGCAGCTGACGATCATGGCCGGCGTCGCCGCCGTTGACAGTGCAGCGCGATACCGGATCGCCCGGCTGATTGAATCCGCCAGGCCTCAGTGACCTCCCCGTGCTGCCGGGAGCAGGCCATCTGGGCACACGGTTAGCACTGCGGTAATCCGGGGCTCGTCCAGAACCTCCGCGCACTCGCGTGCGTAATCTGCGAGCCGACTGATCGTGTCCGCCCAGAACGGATCGTTGGGAAGAACGCTCTCGCCGGCGTCCACGTCCAGGTCACGGCAGACACGGGCAGTGAGTCGCTCCAGCGTGGCCGCCAGGACCGTCACGAGGTCCGCCGTTTCGGGGGACGCGTCCTTGATCGGATTCATAGAACCGCCTCCGTAGAACTAGTGATCACGGAAAAGATCCTCTGGAGCATCAGTATCGTACAGATGTGCTGTTGTCGGCCAGTGCCGCGGTGACGGCTTCGTCAGGCCCGCATTGATGCCCCACTTGGGCGGGAACCATGCTGGGACAGGCTCGGCGACCGGGCGGAAGGACTGCTTGATCCGGGTGCGCCCGCTGATCCCCTGAACGTCTGGGTGCGCCACGCGAGCGTACTTGTCGACCTCGCAGAACAGGTTCTGGCAGTCGATCAGCTGCAGCCTACGGCCCCGCAGGCCGCCGAAGGGGAGACGGAGCCGAGTGAAGTGCTCCTCCTGGTGGTCAGCCATATACCGAATGACGTCGGCCTCGATCCCGTCCGCCGACCGGCCGAAGCACTTGCGGATGCCGTCCCGTGCGCCGGGTCCCGGTACGACGAACTCCATCTCGTCGTACTCAAGCGCCGGCGAGTAGTTCAGGTCGATCACGTACTGGTAGGCAAGGAAGTCACCGATCGCCGGGTATGAGCGCAGGACCTCGAACGCGCCGCGCAGCGACCCAGCCGACCTGACCTTTTCGGCCACGCCCGTGGACATCATGAGTTCGAGCAAGCGGAGGTGGTTGGCGTGCTTGCGGGACTCGCCGAACCGCGGCGGCGGGACGACGTAAGCCGCCGAGTAGAGCCGCTCACCGCTCTGGAACGCCGCGGTAAGCACTCGTTCGTAGCGGGCGTGGTCGTACTCCTGCCAAGACACCTCCCCGAGCACTGCCTCCAAGCGCTGCCAGGTGGGGATGCGGTTGAACACCTTAAACAGCAGGGTCCGGAAAACAACATCACCGGGATCCTGCGGCCCCTGGTAGATGACCTGACTGATCAGGAACTGGCTGACTCGGTCTGCCGCCCTGTAGCAGTTGGTGAACCGGTACCGCCGCAGGATCGGGTCACGCGTCCACGGGGCCGCCCGGCCCTGTAGCCGCGCCCCGTACAGAGCCTGCCTCGCAGCGGCGAACCGCCAGTAAGTGTCAAACACCGGCGTGGGTTCGATCCGTCGCCCGCAGACCACGATCTTGGGTGCGGGTCCCATTTGCTCTAGCGCTGCCCCTGCGCTGGAGGGATCAGGCAACTGCAAGGGGAGCGAATCGGCGGCAGTCGGCTGCGGCATGAAGTTCTCCGTTCCGATCGCGTTATGTGAATCGCTATACGGATAACATTATACACGTGACGCAGGAAGACCGTGAGGGCTCGCGGGAGCGCTCATCAGCGATTTTCGGAAACCGGTACTTCGTTGACGTGGTTCTGGCCGTGGATCAGTTGTCCAGCGCTAACGCCGCCCCCGTGACCATGCGAATGGTGGCATCGGAGACTACGCTCAGCGACAGCCTGGTCCGGCAGGTGATGCAGAGGCTTCGTGACGCTGACCTCATAGCGGAACCCCCCCGCACAGGCGGGACAAGAAGCCCCCGTTATTTCGAGGTGCGCCGCGGCTCCCTCTGGAACGGTGTGCTGTCGGCCTGCACAGCTACCAAGGGAGCATGAGGCGGAATCGCCTCGATCGTCATGAGCGGGCGATCAGGAGGCAAGGCGGACGGGCGGTAGTCAGTGCTGCCGCCGCAACGCCGACCCCCTGGACACTCGAGGTGGTCACCAGCACTGCCCCGATTTTGCTCATTTGGCAGCCCGCTCAACTCGCTGAAGGATAGCGAGGACTTGCTCGCCGAGCGGTGGTGCCAGGTTCGCCGCTGTTCGAAGGTCATCACCCCAGCGTCGGTGAGCGCGTCGATGATGCCACGTACGTGGTGGTCTGGTCGTGCGCCAAGCCTGGCAACTCCGCCACGCGGCGTGAGCCCTACAAGCCCTGGGCTAGCCCGGCGCCATGTCCACGAAGCGGCTGTAGTGCCCTTGGAAGGCCACCGTCACGGTCGCGGTCGGCCCGTTCCTATGCTTGGCGATGATCAGGTCCGCCTCACCAGCCCGCGGCGACTCCCGCTCGTACGCGTCCTCGCGGTGCAAGAGGATCACAACGTCTGAGTCCTGCTCTATGCTATTGTGCAGATTTGTTCCATTTGCTATGAAATTGTGTGTTCCGAGAACGGTTGCGTCATAGACAGGCTGAAGTCCGACGCTTTCGATCGAAGAGATCGTGTCCCAGAAGACGTCGTTGGTAGCCAACATTTCAAGCTGAGCGTCATCGAGGACCTTGGCGATTCGGCCGAGCCGGGACCTGCTGGGATTGATTTCGTCGTTCAGATCTCCACGACTTCTTGTCCCAACCGCCACCTGCAGGCGGGCCCGTGTCATCGAGCGTTCTCTCAGAACTTCACGGACTCGCATCCAGACAGCACTGGGAATCGTGTCGAAACGGCCGGCGGCGGTCATCTCACCGAGACGGACTCGCGCCTGGATCACGGACTCACCACGTTTACCGTGAGCGCCAATGTCATTGACAAACCGAAGTTGCTCCTCGACGCCAGTGACGTCTACGGTCCACTGAGGATGGCCATACGTATTGCCGACGGCATGCAGTCTGCCCACTATCCCGAACCGAAGAAGCAAGGTTTGGAGTTGCCGGGCTAGTCTCTCACTTGTTGTGGAGTAATAGATTCGTACGTTCCCGGTCTTCCCGACAGTGACCGATCCGTCCGTTGCCCATAGGTGGCGCAAGAATAGAGCGAGCTCCGTCTTAGGCAAGGAGAAGACGGCCTCAGGTATGAACTTCTCGTGGCTCCGCAAGCCGAACAAGTCCAGTGAGTCGAGCCAAATGACAATCGGGTTGCGGCGTCCACGCATCAGCGCATTAGGCGCAGGCAAGCGCAGCGTCGTGCATCGCGCGGCGGCGTAGTCATCCCGGATCGCTGAGATGCCGAAATGCTTAGCAGCCTCCGCGACAGCTGCCAGGTTCTCCTCGTCAACACTCGCGTATCGGATCGCCTGTCGCTTCACGAACGAACCGTCGCCGAGCAGGTGAGCAAGCATAACGATCTCGGGCTCCGGCATTGACCGCTCAACAAGCGGGCCCGGTGTAGTCCTTGGAATGGCCACCCGCGAACCGGCCCTCAGCTCACCCAGTTGCTCCCAGCCGCCATAGGTGAGGAATGGATGGTTGGCGGTCGCGTGCACCTCACGCCCGGAGGTCATGCGCACGCGGAAGACTTCTCTGACTCCGCTTGAGAAGGCGTGGGTGAGTGTCCTGGGGACAAGCCTCATACCCTCATCAACGGACCAGACCGGGATGTCTCTCGCACCTGACGCCATCAGCTCATCAAAGGTGATCTCCGCTCCCGTGTCCGCACGGAGAATCCTCGTGTCACCGGTTAGGCAGCCCGACTCGCGAAGGTCGGACAGCAATGGCCTTTTGTCCTGGCGCTGCTCGGGGCCGCGGTTGAGCTGGGACAGGGCCACTACGGGAACTTCGAGCTCCTTGGCGAGCAGCTTCAGCGACCGGGAGAACTCCGACACCTCCTGCTGCCGGTTCTCCACCCGGCGCGAGGAGGAGGACA
>NZ_JBARCR010000141.1:0-5116 GCF_049794275.1 Trebonia sp. | reverse complement strand
TCCAGCGCGTGCGTCGCGATCTCGCCGATCACGAAGCCCATCTCGGAGAACGAGCCGACGCCGCCCGAGACGTCCGTGCCGTACTGCTTGAGGATGCCGTCGAACAGCTGCGCGGTCGGGCTGGTGTTCCCGTCGAGCGGGGTCAGCTCGGCGTTCACGAACAGCTTGTTGTTCCACTTCGGGCCCAGCGCCGTGGCCAGGAAGTCGGTGTTGCACGGGGTGGAGCAGGCCCAGGACTTGACCCGGTCCTCCAGGTTGAGCTTCTGCGCGGCCTGCAGGATCAGCAGCGCCTCCGGCGGGGTGAAGTTGAGCACCACCGCGCCGTTCGAGCCCGCCGCGTTGACGAGCTTGATGGCGATCGAGTCCGCGCTGGTGATCGGCACGTTCTCGGTGAAGTCCTGGATCGGCACGCTCTTGGCCTTGGCGATGGCGTTCGGGCCGGCCGCGATGTAGGTCGTGCCAGGCACGTTCGACTGGTCGAAGGCGATCTTGGTTGCCCCCTGGGAGATCACGTACGACACCGCGCCGTCGGAGGAGTAGCGCGGGCCCATGTTGACGGACGCGGTGTTCGGGGTCGAGTAGCACTCGGGGGCGATGCCGGCGCCGAGGGCGTAGATGCCCACGCTCTTCCAGTAGCCCTGGTCGATCGTGCACTCGATGATCGAGCTGTTGCCGGCCATGCCGACCACGTGGTCGCTGGTGACCAGCTGCTTGGACAGCGAGGCGATCTGCGACGGGTTCGTCTGCTCGGTGACCGGGAAGTACTTGATCGGGTGACCGTTGATGCCGCCGTTCGCGTTGACGCAGGCGAAGTAGGCACCGGTCATGTTCTCGATGTCGCTGAAGTCGGTGCCGTTCTGCTTCGTGTTGATCGCGCCGATGTTGATCGGCGTGCCAGTGGCCGCGACGCCGGGCTTGGTCCCGCAGGCCGAGGTGCTGGTGGTGCTGGCGCTGCTCGAGGCGGACGCCGACGAGCTGCTCGCGGGCGGCGAGCTGCTCGAGCTGGACGAGCTCGAGCTGCTGCAGGCGGCCAGGACGCCGAGCGAGAGCGCCGCGAGCGTCGCGAGCAGCATCCGCGTGCGCCTACCGGGGTGTCTATTCATGTGTTCTGCCTTCTCGTGGCTGACAGCAAAAGTATTCTTCCGAACGGTCTCGTGACGTTGCGTAAACCAACGCCCGCTGCCGGTGGGGCTAGACGAAGAGCACGGCGTTCATTGTGAAAACGGTGCTTCTTTGCACTGCCCTTGTGATTCGGTGGTGTGGTCGATAGTTCCAGATGCCATCGAGCGTTTTGGTAGGATTATCGTCGGTGATGGACTCAGGTACCCCTGAGTCTGAATACGTTTTCATCACGTTTCCCCCCCGCTCAAGAGTTGCGCAGTGTAACCCCTCACCGGTGAGAATCACACAGGCCGTGACCGGTAACAACCGCGCGGCACGCTAAAACGGGAACGCGATTATTGCGGCAGGGCACAATCGCTTCCGTCGCTCTGGTAACGTCACCGAGCCAATTACCACATTCTGTAACCGGGTCGCTGCAATCGTTAGCTGTCGCAGCCCGGGAAAACCCCGCCGGCCAATAGCGCGTGCCCGGCCGCGCTTGAGCGCGGCCGGGCACGACTTCAGGCGAGCGGACGTCAGTCGGTCGTCCGCCCCCCGTTCTAGGCCAGACCCGCCTGGGTGCGGAGCTGGTCGGCCTTGTCCGTGCGCTCCCAGGTGAAGGTGTCACCGGTGCGCCCGAAGTGACCGTAGGCCGCCGTCTGCTGGTAGATGGGCCTGCGCAGGTCCAGGTCGCGCAGGATCGCGCCGGGGCGCAGGTCGAAGTTCTCGGTGACCAGCTCGACGATCGCGCGCTTGGCGATCTTCTCGGTGCCGAACGTCTCGACCAGCAGCGACAGCGGCCTGGCGACGCCGATGGCGTAGGCCACCTGCACCTCGGCGCGGTCGGCGAGGCCGGCCGCGACGATGTTCTTCGCGACGTACCTGGCGGCGTACGCGGCCGAGCGGTCCACCTTGGACGGGTCCTTGCCGGAGAACGCGCCGCCACCGTGCCGCGCGAAGCCGCCGTAGGTGTCGACGATGATCTTCCGTCCGGTGAGCCCGGTGTCGCCGACCGGGCCGCCGATCACGAACCGGCCGGTCGGGTTGACATAGAACTCCTCGCGCAGCCTGGCCGGGTCGTACAGGTCGGCAGGAAGGACCTGCGTCACCACGTCCTCCCACAGCGCCTCGGGCAGCTTGCTCTCCACGCCGTCCTGGTGCTGGGTGGAGATCAGCACCTTCTCGATGGCGACCGGCGTGCCCTTGTCGTCGTACCGCACGGTCACCTGGGTCTTGCCGTCCGGCCGCAGGTAGGGCAGCTGCCCGGAGTGCCGGACGTCGGACAGCCGCTTCGATATCTGGTGCGCCAGAGTGATCGGCATCGGCATCAGCTCTGGCGTCTCGTTCGTCGCGTAGCCGAACATCATGCCCTGGTCGCCGGCTCCGATCCGGTCCAGCGGGTCCTCAGAGCCGCCGATGCGCCCCTCGTGCGCGGTGTCCACACCCTGCGCGATGTCCGGCGACTGCCGGTCCATCGCGACGATCACGCCGACCGCGTTGCCGTCGAAATAGTACTCACCGTTGTCGTACCCGATGTCGTTGACCACCTTGCGGGCCACCGCGGCGTAGTCAATGGTCGACGCGGTGGTGATCTCGCCGGCGACCACGATAAGGCCGGTCGTGAGCATCGTCTCGCACGCGACGCGGGAGAAGGGGTCGCCGGTGAGCGCCGCGTCGACGACCGCGTCTGAGACCTGGTCCGCGATCTTGTCCGGGTGGCCCTCCGTCACCGACTCGGAAGTGAAGAGGAATCCGCTATCCATGGTTATCTCCTGTGCGTGGGGAGTCAGGTTCTGCACGGTCGAGCTCGGACCGGACGATTGCCGTGCCAGCCACCATAGCGTGCAGCTTGCGCCGGGCGACCTCGGGTGCGAGATGCCGCAGCCCGCAGTCGGGGTTGATCATGAGGCGGCCGGGCTCCACGTATTCCAGGGCCCGCCGGATGCGCGCGGCGACGAGGTCGGGGGTCTCCACCGTGGCCGATTTCACGTCGATCACGCCAAGGCCGAGCGAGGACGGCCAGGCGTACTGCTTGATGAGCCTGAGGTCTTCAAGGCCCTTGCGGGCGAACTCGAGGACCAGCTGGTCGACGCGCGCGGCCAGCACGGCGGGGAACAGGAAGTCGTAGTGCCCTTCCCAGGACGGCCTGGCGTACCTGTTGCCGTAGCAGACGTGCAGCGCCCAGCTGACCGGCACGCCGTCGGTCACGATGTTGACCGCCTCGACGGCGAGGGCGGCCTGTTCCGGGTAGCCGGCCAGGAACGGCTCGTCGATCTGCAGGAAGGTGGCGCCGGCGTCGGCCAGCGCCCTCGCCTCGGCGTTGAGCCGGGTGGCCAGCGCGCGGACCAGGTCGGCGGGCTCGCCGTAGGCGCCGTCGGCGATCCTGCGGGACAGCGAGAACGGCCCGGTGAAGGAGAACTTCACCGGCCGGTCGGTCAGCTGCCTGGTGAACTCGAAGTCGGTGGCCAGCCCGAGGGTGGACTTGTCGGCGTCTTCCGGCAGCGGCGCGGTGACCTGGGCCTCGTAGTAGTCGTAGTAGTCCGACTTGGCCCGCTGCGCGATGTACACGCCGGGGATCCTGGCCAGGAAGTAGTCGATATCGTTGTCCCGGCGCAGCTCGCCGTCGGAGACGATGTCGATGCCGGCCCGCTCCTGGTCTTTGACCGCGGCCTTGATGGCTACCTCGTGGATCTCCGTCAGGTGCTGGGCGCTGATCCGGCGCTGGTAGAACTCGGTCTTCAGCCGCTCCAGCCACTCGGGCACGCTGTACGAACCCACCACAGTCGTGGGCAGCAGGAGTCGTGTGCTTCCGTTCGGAATCATCTGTTTTTCAATCCCGGACTTGCGCGGTCAGCGTCTTGATGTTGGCGCCAGGCCGCTCCTTGAACGGCGCGAAGCTGACGTCGAAGCCGCGGCGGCTCGCGAACAGCTGCAGCAGCGGGCCGTTCACCCAGTTGACCGTCGAGCCGTCGTACTTGCCCGGCCCGTAGAAGCCGGTCCGGTACTGGCCCGAGTCCGTGGTGAACAGGTCGTGGCAGACCACCCGGCCGTACGGGTGCAGCAGCGGGAGGGTGTCCGCGAAGCTGCTCAGCGCCCCGTTGCTGACGTGCATCCGCACGTCGCCCTCGGCGGCGAGCAGCGGGCGCAGGATCTCCCCGGTCAGCGAGGGCGTCACCTGGTAGGTGTCCAGGCCCTGCAGCGGCACGTACCGTTCGGCCTGGCGCAGCGCGGCCCAGGCCGACTGCCAGAACAGCACGGCGCGTTCGGTGTCGGGGAACGTGCCGGGCACCGACTCGCTGAGCAGTTCAGGACCGATCCGCAGCAGGCGGCTGACCAGCGAGGCGATCTCCGCCCGCGGCACGCCGAACGTCGCGGCGATCTCGTCCGCGGCCGCGCCGCCGATGAAGGAGCGGACCTGCACCAGGTAGATCCGGCCGAGGATGACCGCCATCTCGTCGCTCGGCAGGTTGTCGTACACGTTGGAGATGTAGACGAGGAACGTCTTGCCGGACAGGAACCCGACGCTTCCCGACAGCCTGGTGGCCTCGAGCACCAGGCCGCTGACGTGGTCGCCGTGATGCGCGACGGCTTCCCGCGCCCTGTCGAGCACGTGCGCGGAGTAGTCGCCCATCAGATAGTGCAGCCGCCGGTAGTAGTCCCGGCCGTGCCGCCTGTCAAGCTCGGTGAACTCATCCAGCCAGGTGCGCGCCTGGGCGCCGTTGCCGACACCGAGTTCGAGGACGTAGAGCTCTTCGGGGAGCGCCCTGCGGTTGGCCAGCTCGTCCCAGATCTTGAACAGGTCGAGGATCAGGTCGCGCGCCGCGGCGGAGTTCCGCGCGTCGCTCTCGCCGCCGGGCAGCGCCTGCTCGTACTCCTTGCCCGTGGTCTTCTCCCAGGCCGCCAGGGCCTGCCAGTACAGCGCGTTGAACTGCCACACGCAACTCGCCGAGCCGGGCACCCAGGACTCCAGCCAGACCCGGTCCCCTGTGGCGCCGCCGAGGCCGCCGATGCCGGC
>NZ_JBARCR010000140.1:0-9930 GCF_049794275.1 Trebonia sp. | reverse complement strand
TGGTAGAGCGCGCCGCGGCTGACCCCCGCCGCCGACAGCACCGCCTCGATCGAGGTGTCCTCGTACCCGCGCTCGGCGAACAGCCGGGTGGCGACCTCGATGAGCTGGTCGCGGGTGGCGCGCCCCTGCGCGGCCCGCTTGCTTGTGCTGATGGGCGACGGCTCGGTCATGGGATCCATTTGTACTCGGGTTGATGCGTTGCTGGGAACGTTCCCCGCGTCGCCCCCACCATGCGCGTTGACAGACCGACCATCGGTATGTATTTAATAGACCGACAGTCGGTCTGTAACTGGAAGGAAGCTTAGCATGGACGTCAGCACCTTCACCGCCCGTCGCCGCTCTCTGCCCGCCGACGGCGGCGAGATCGCCTACACCGAGTTCGGCGACGCCGGCGCGCCCGCCGCGCTGTTCGTGCACGGGCTCGCCACCGGCGGCCTGATGTGGCGGCACGTCATCGAGCAGCTATCCGGCACGACCCGGTGCATCGCCATCGACCTGCCCGCGCACGGCGGCACACCCGCGCGCGCCGACATGTCGGTAGCGGCGATGGCCGAGGTCCTCGCGGAACTCTGCGGCGGCCTCGGGCTCGGCAAGGTCGACCTCGTGGGCAACGACACCGGCGGGGCCATCTGCCAGATCTTCGCCGCCCGCTACCCCGGCGGCCTCCGCTCGCTCACCCTCACGAACTGCGACACCGACGGCAACTTCCCGCCGCCGGAGTTCGCGCCCATGGTCGAGCTCGCCAGGCAGGGCAAGCTCGCCGAGGGGTTCGCCGGCGTTGCCGCCGGCCCCGCCTCCCGGGCGGCCGGCCCGCTCGCGGGCCTGTACAACGATCCCGCCACGGTGCCCGACGAGGTCTGGCGCGAGTACTACGGCGGGGGTCTGGACCGCGCCCGGGACGTGGAGCGGATGATCGCCGCCCTCGACCCTGCGGACCTGACGGCGGCCACTCCAGGCCTGCGCGCGCTGCGGGTCCCGACGCTGATCGTCTGGGGGACCGCCGAGGAGAGCAACTTCGGCGTCAAGTGGGCGTACCAGCTGCGCGAGCTGATCCCGGGCGCGCGGGACGTCATCGAGGTGGACGGCGCGAAGCTGCTGTTCCCCGAGGAACGTCCCGGCGATCTCGTCCCGCACCTGCGGGAGTTCTGGGGCCGCTAACGGGGGCGACGGGGGCCGCTAACTGGGGCCGCTAACTGGGGCCGCCGACGGGGGCGGGCCTCAGTCCCTGAACACTTCCTCGGTGAACCACTGCCACAGGCGCGGGATACCGTCCTCGCGGCGGACCGTGGGGGTGTACCCGAGCAGCTCGTGCGCCAGGTCGTAAGAGGCGAAGTTGCGGCCTACCTCGCCGGCGCGCCGTGGCCGGTACTCGATCGGGTGGCCGGGCTTCCCCGCGGCGCGCCGGCACAGGTCGGCGAGCTCGGTGAGGGTGGTCTCGACGCCCGAGGCGGCGTGCAGCACCATGCCGCCTGGCACCCGGTCGTTCTCGAGTGCGAGCTGCAGGGCATTGGCGATGTCGTCGACGTGCACGTAGTCGCGGGACGCCGTGCCGTCGCCGTAGATGAGCAGCGGAACGCCGGAGTGCAGCGACTCGAAGTAGACGTTCATCACGCCGCGCTTGCGGGCGCACCAGGGACCGTAGACGTTGCCGAACCTGATGGCGACCGTGCGGATCCCGTAGGTCTTGGCGAACGCGTGTGCGTATCCCTCGCCGGCCAGCTTGCTCGCCCCGTAGGGGGAGATGGGCTTGGGCAGCGACCGCTCGCTGACCGGCGGCGTGGCGTCGCCAATGAGCGCCCCGCCGGTGGAGGCCTGCACGACGTTCGTGACCCCGCCGCGCCGCGCGGCGTCCAGCACGCGGAACGTGCCGATCACGTTGGCCTCGAAGTTGAGATGAGGATCGGCCACCGAGCCGACCACCGAGCCGGCCGCCGCCAGGTGGATGATCGCGGTCATGCCGCGCAGCGCGTCGTCGAGGGCGTCGGCGTCCCTGATGTCGCCCTTGACCAGCTCGGCGTCCACGCCGGCCAGGTGCGCGGGGTCGCCGGTGGACAGGTTGTCAAGCACGCGGACCCGGTGACCGCTCGCCACCAGGCGCCGGACCAGCGTCGCGCCAACGAAACCGGCCCCGCCGGTCACCAGGACTTCTTCGGCAGCACTCACAAGTCCGGGAGTCTAGCGGGTGACGGCCGCGGCCGGCGCCGCGTCGGCGACAGCCGAGATGGTCCGAATGGCGCCAATTGTACTAAGGAAAATACATCAATTGCGGACTTGTAAATGACCGTATTCGGCTCCTCGCGATAGTCCTGGCGTATATGTGGCAGCCATCGGAGCCGCGACTATGCGTGAGAACAGCGTGACGGAAAGCTCCAGCGAGCGTAGTAACACCAGTACCATCAGTCTCGATTTTCCGACGAATAACATCAAACACGGAACGGTAACTGGTTTTATAACGGTTCACCCGGCATAACGGCGAGGAAACAGCCTGCCGGGCCAGTGTGACATATCACACACATCAATGTAGTGAACTCGGTTGACGAGCCAGTCAGATACGACAGCTTCAATAGCGTCTCTGACCTGCGAATATATACGGAAATGGAACTGTTGATCGCTGCCTTGGAAACGTAGTTATCTCCGTGTGATCTGACGGCGACACGCGGACCTAAGAATCGCGTATCGCCGGACAACGGCGTCGAACGGGTGATACGCAAGTACGGCGGCAAGCAACAAAGCCGTCCCGCGAAACAACCCAAATTCTTTGGGGGGAAAGAGAAATGATGGCAACGATCGCGCTTCACCGGGAGTCCTGTACCTATATCCGGGCCCGAGCTATGCGACGCGGAGGCGCCTAAGGATGCGGCGCAACTGGCTGGGTCGCTCAGCCCTGGTACTCCTCCCGGCAGCAGCAGCCGGGGTTCTGACCGCCGTCGCCACCCAGCCTTCTGCGGCGTACCAGGCATCTCCCGCGTACCACGTGTCTTCTGCGTTCTACGCGGCTCCCGCGGCCCCCGTGACCGCGCAACTGACCGCATCCACCGAATCAATCGGCGGCCGCATCCTTGACGAGGCCGAGACTCGCACAGGCGACTGGTACGTGTACGGCGGCGCAGGGCCGTCCGTATTCGACTGCTCCGGCCTGGTCTACTGGGCCAGCCACAAGCTCGGCGTGAACCTGCCGCGTACGACCTACGCGATGCTGAGCTCCAGCCTGCTGTACCAGGTATCCAGCCCGCGGCGCGGGGACCTGGCGTTCTACGGCACTGGCCACGTGGAGTTCGTCACCACCTGGTCGCACATGACGTTCGGCGCGCAGAACACCGGAACGCGGGTGGGCTGGCACACCTGGAACGCCTACTGGCACCCGACCATGTACTTCCGCATCCGCTAAGAAGGGTCTGACCCTGTAAGGAGGGCCCTGACCCTGCCCTACCTCGGTGCGATCGCGCACTAGCGCGCACCTGCGGCGCGGCGGCCGGCGAAACCCCACGGTTAGCCACCAGGCCGCCGCGCCGCAGTATGCTACTAAGTCATGCCGGACAGGAACGGTTAAGTGGAGTCATCCGCGCCGGCGCTGTCCCGGCGTCACGAGGCCGGCGCGCAGAGCGCGCGCGGCATGCTGCTCACACTGCTGGGCGAGTTCGTGCTCCCCGCCGAGGGTGCGGCATGGACGAGCGCCGTGCTCGCCGCCTTCGAGCGCCTCGGCGTCGCGGAGAAGGCCACCAGGCAGGCGCTGATGCGCACCAGCAACGCGGGCTGGCTCAAGCCGGACAGGGTCGGCCGCCGCACCCGCTGGCAGCTCACGCCGGCCGCGCGGCGACTGCTCACCGACGGCGCAGAACGCATCTACTCCTTCGGCCCCGCCCACGACTGGGACGGGACCTGGGTCCTCGTGCAGGTGCGGATTCCCGACAGCGACCGGCGGGCCAGGCACGAAGTGCGGACCCGGCTGGCGTGGGCCGGGTACGGCTCGCTCGGCCCCGGGCTGTGGATCAGCCCGCACGCGGCGCGCGAGCGCGAGGCCGTCCGGGCGCTGACCGAGGCGGGTGTCGCGGACGACGCGCACGTGTTCACGGCCCGCCGGACGGGGCTGTCCGACGCGCGGGCGATGGTAGCGGCCGCCTGGGACCTGCCCGCGGTCGGCGCGGAATACGACCTGTTCCTCGCCGAGTTCCGCGACCCGGCGCCGCCGGACGTGCTCGCCAGGCAGCTCGAGCTGGTGCACGCCTGGCGCCGGTTCCCCTCGCTCGACCCGTCGCTGCCCCCCGAGCTGCTGCCCGGCCAGTGGAGCGGCACGGCGGCGGCGCGGCTGTTCGCCGAGCGCCACGGGCAGTGGGCGGACGGCTCGCGCCGCGAGTGGAAGCGCCTCAACGCGTAGCGAACGTGCTACGAACTCTTGACGAATCACCGGTATTCAGTAGAGCATGGGATCATGTCGCACGTCGACTTCCGCACTGATCCCGGCCGGTACAAGCACTGGCGGATGAGCGTCGACGGCCCGGTGGCCACGCTCACCCTGGACGTCGACGAGCAGGCGGGCCTGCAGCCCGGCTACGAGCTCAAGCTCAACTCCTACGACCTGGGCGTCGACATCGAGCTCTACGACGCCACCCAGCGGCTGCGCTTCTCCCACCCCGGCGTGACGGCCGTGGTGATCACCAGCGGCAAGGACCGGATCTTCTGCGCGGGGGCGAATATCCGGATGCTCGCCGGGGCCAGCCACCCGTGGAAGGTGAACTTCTGCAAGTTCACCAACGAGACCCGCAACGGCATCGAGGACGCCACGGACAACTCCGGCCAGACCTACCTCGCCGCGCTGAACGGCACCGCGTCAGGCGGCGGCTACGAGCTGGCCCTGGCGTGCGACCGCATCCTGCTCGTGGACGACCGCTCGTCGGTGGTGTCGCTGCCGGAGCTGCCGCTGCTCGGCGTGCTGCCGGGCACCGGCGGCCTCACCCGGGTGACGGACAAGCGGCACGTGCGGCGCGACGTCGCCGACTACTTCGCCACCAGGGCGGAGGGGGTCGGCGGTCGCAAGGCGGAGCAGTGGCGGCTCGTGGACGAAGTGGTTCCCCGCGCTAGCTGGGAAGAGATTTTGTCCGAACGGGCCCGTGCCGCCGCCCAGACCGCCACCCGCCTCCCAGGCGGGGCGGGCGTCGAGCTGACACCGCTGGACAAGTCCCGCGCCGGCGACGCGATCGGCTACCGGTACGTGTCGGCCGTGCTGGACCGCGACCGCGGTGTCGCCGAGATCACCGTGTCGGGCCCTGACGCGGACGCGCCGGCGTCGATGGACGAGGTGCGCGCCCTCGGCGACGCGTTCTGGACGCTCGCCATGACCCGCGAGCTCGACGACCTGATCCTCGACCTGCGCACCAACGAGCCGGAGATCGGCGCCTGGGTGCTGCGCACCCAGGGGTCCGCGGAACGCGTGCTGGCCTGCGATGCCCTGCTGCTGGCCGCGCTGCCCTCTGGAGACGGGCCGGCAGACTGGCTGGCCAACGAGATCGTGTTGTACCTCAAGCGCACGCTGAAGCGGCTGGACGTGACGAGCCGGTCGCTGATCGCGCTGGTCGAGCCGGGCTCGTGCTTCGCCGGGTCGCTGCTCGAGCTGGCGTTGACGACCGACCGGTCGTTCATGTTGTCCGGAGTGTTCGAGGACGTGTCTCCGAACACCGTGTCTCCAAACACGGGTGATCCGGATGCGGTCCCCGCGGCGCTGACGGTCGGCGCGATGAACCTCGGGCCGCTGCCGATGGGCAACGGGCTCACCCGGCTGCAGACCCGGTTCCTCGGCGACTCCGCCGGGCTGGCCGCGGTCGAGAAACGGATTGGCGAGCCGCTGGCGGCCGCCGAGGCGGCGGAACTCGGCCTCGTCACGTTCGCCCCCGACGACATCGACTGGGACGACGAGGTGCGGCTCGCGCTCGAGGAGCGCGCGAGCTTCAGCCCCGACGCGCTGACGGGCCTGGAGGCGAACTACCGGTTCGCCGGGCCGGAGACGATGGAGACGAAGATCTTCGGCCGCCTGTCGGCCTGGCAGAACTGGATTTTCTACCGCCCGAACGCCTCGGGTCCCGACGGCGCGCTGCGCGCCTACGGCACGGGCAAGCGGGCAGATTTCGACCGGAAGCGAGTCTGATCGCCCGTGACCACGCCCGACTACGCCGAGAAGATCCCCAACAACGTCAGCCTGGCCGACGACCGGCGGCTGCAGCGGGCGCTGGAGTCCTGGCAGCCCAACTTCCTGACCTGGTGGGAGACGATGGGGCCGGCGCTGCCGACCCAGGACGTCTACCTGCGCACGGCGGTGAACGTGGGCCGTGAGGGCTGGGCGCAGTTCGGCCACGTGCCGATGCGGGACTACCGGTGGGGCATCTTCCTCGCCGAGCCGGGCCCGGACCGGCGGATCGCGTTCGGCCGGCACAAGGGCGAGCCCGCCTGGCAGCAGGTGCCCGGCGAGTACCGCGCCGAACTGCGGCGGCTCATCGTCATCCAGGGCGACACCGAGCCCGCCTCCGTCGAGCAGCAGCGCAACCTCGGCGCCACCGCGCCCAGCCTGTACGACCTGCGCAACCTGTTCCAGGTGAACGTGGAGGAGGGCCGTCACCTGTGGGCGATGGTGTACCTGCTGCACGCCCACTTCGGCCGCGAGGGCCGCGAGGAGGCCGAGGAGCTGCTGCACCGCAACTCCGGCAGCCAGGACGCGCCGCGGATCCTCGGCGCGTTCAACGAGGAGACCCCGGACTGGCTGTCGTTCTTCATGTTCACCTACTTCACCGACCGGGACGGCAAGTACCAGCTCGGCACCCTCAAAGAGTCCGCGTTCGACCCGCTGAGCCGCACCTGTGAGTTCATGCTCAAGGAAGAGGCGCACCACATGTTCGTCGGCACCACCGGGGTCGACCGGGTGGTGGAGCGGACCGCCCAGGTCATGGTGGAAAACGACACCGACGACGTGGCCGCCCTCGGCGCGATCCCGCTGCCGGTCATCCAGAAGTACCTGAACTTCCACTACAGCGTCTCCCTCGACCTGTTCGGCGGGGATACCTCCACCAACGTCGCCAACTACTACACCGCCGGCCTGAAGGGCCGCTGGATGGAAGAGCGCCGCAAGGACGACCACCTGCTGGACAGCGACTCGATCATGGTGGACGCGCTGCTCGACGCCGGAACTGGCCAGCAGAGCATTGCCCAGACCGAGGTGTCCGCGCTGGTGGGGCTGAACACCGACCTGCGCCGCCAGTACATCGCCGACTGCGAGGGCGGCGTGAAGCGGTGGAACCGGATCCTGGAGGGCGCCGGGCTGCCGCACCGGCTGGCGCTGCCGCGCCCGTCCTTCAACAGGAAGGTCGGCGCGTTCGCCGGCATCGAAGCGTCCCCCGCCGGGGAGATCCTCACCGCCGCCGAATGGGAGCAGCGCAAGAGCCAGTGGCTGCCGACCGACACCGACAAGACGTTCGTGCGGTCGCTGATGCGCCCGGTCCACGAGCGCGGGAAGATAGCCGCATGGCTGGCCCCGCCGCGCAACGGCATCAACGGCCAGCCGTTCGACTACGACTACGTGCACCTCACCTAACCCATCAGCAAAGGCGGCGGCGATGGCGCAGCTGTTCAACGCCTGTGAGTACCTGCTCGACCGGCGGCTGGCCGCGGGCGACGGCCAGCGGATCGCGCTGACCGGCCCGGCAGGCGACCTCACCTACGCGGAGCTGCACGACCGGGTCCGGCGCACCGCGGCCGGGCTGCGGGCGGCCGGCGTGCAGCCGGAACAGCGAGTGCTGATGGTGATGTCGGACTCGCCGGACTTCGTGGTTGTTTACCTGGCCGCGATGCGGGTAGGTGCGGTCCCGGTCCCTGTGTCGACGATGCTGCGCGCCGACGGCATCGCCGAACTGCTCAGGGATTCCCGGGCGAGGTTTCTCGCGGTCACTCACGAGTTTGCCGCCGCGGCGGAGTCGGCTGCCGCGGCGGCGCCAGAACTGGCCGGGGTACTGGCGGATTCCCCGCTTCCTGCCAGTACCCGGCCGGTGCACCTGCTGAGCGAGCTGGCCGCCGCGGCGCCCGACGACGTCGTGTACGACACGTCGCCGGACTCGCCGGCGTTCTGGCTCTACACCTCAGGCACCACAGGCACACCGAAGGGCGCGATGCACCGGCACGCCTCCGTCCAGGTGGTCTGCGAGACGTACGGGACCCAGGTACTCGGCATCAGGCCGGACGACCGGTGCCTGTCGGCGGCCAAGGCCTTCTTCGCCTACGGCCTGGGCAACTCTGTGCTGTTCCCGCTGTCGGTGGGCGCGGCGGCGGTACTGAACCCGGTGCCGTCGCGACCGGACGTCATCGTCGACGCCGCCGCCAAGTACGGCGCGACCTTGTTCTTCGGCGGCCCTACGTTTTTCGCCAACATGCTGCGTGCGGGCCTCCAACCGGACGCCCTCGCGGGCGTCCGGCTCGCGGCGTCGGCGGGGGAGGCGCTGCCCGCGGCGCTCTACGAGCGCTGGACGTCGCGCTTCGGGATCGACATCCTCGACGGCATCGGGATGACCGAGATGCTGCACATCTTCCTGTCCAACCGGCCGGGCCAGGTGCGGCCGGGCACGACCGGCGTGGCCGTGCCCGGGTACGACCTGCGGCTGCTCGACGAGGACACCGGCGCCGAGGTGACCGAGCCGGGCACGCCAGGCACGCTGTTCGTGCGCGGCTCGTCCTCGGCGACCGGCTACTGGGCGCGGTACGACGCGTCCCGGCTGGTGTTCCAGGGGGAGTGGCTGCGCACCGGCGACACCTACGTGCGGGACGCCGACGGTTACTACGAATGCCTGGGTCGCACCGGCGACATGCTCAAGGCGAGCGGCATCTGGGTGTCGCCGATGGAGGTAGAGTCCAGGCTGCTCGCCCACCCGGCCGTCGCCCAGGCCGTCGTCGTCGGCGCGGCCGACGCGGACGGCCTGGAGAAGCCGGTCGCCTACGTCGTGCTGGCCGCGGACGCGGCGCCGGTCACCGAGGCGGAGCTGGTCGAGTTCTGCCGGGCGGGGCTGCCGTCGTTCAAGCGGCCGCGGGCCGTGGTGTTCACCGAGGGCTTCCCGACCACCGCGACGGGCAAGGTGCGGCGCGTGGAGCTGCGCGCGATGGCCGCCGAGGTGCTCAACCCGGCCGCGATCACGGCCGCAGGGGCGCCCGGCGAGGCGCCCTGATGATCGACGGGTTCCCGCTCATCGACGTGCACCTGCACGTCGCCAGGCTGCCGACGCTGAAAAGCGGCTGGATGGACTGGGCGCAGGGCTTCGGCGACGCGGCGGCGCTGGCCCGCGTGTACGACCCAGCGGGCACGGTCGTCCCGGCCGCGTTCGACGCCTACCTCGCCGCCGAGGGCGTCGACGTCGCGCTGCTGCTGGCCGAGTACAGCCCGAAGGTGACCGGCATGCAGGTGATCGAGGACCTGCTGCCGGTCGCGCGGCACAACCCGGACCGGATCAAGATCATCGCGAACGTCAACCCGCACCTGCACTACCCACTGGACGAAGAGGTGCGCCGCCAGCTCGACCTGGGCGCGGTCGCGCTGAAGATCCACCCGGTGCACGCCGGCTTCGCCGCGAACGACCGGGCGATGTACCCGGCCTACGAGGCCTGCCAGGCGGCGGGGATCCCGCTGGTGGTGCACTGCGGCACGTCCACGTTCCCCGGCTCGTCGAACAAGTTCGCCGATCCGGTGAACCTCGACGACGTGCTGCGCGACTTCAGGAACCTGACCGTCGTGCTCGCGCACGGCGGCCGCGGCTGGTGGTACGACGCCGCGGCATTCATGGCCCTGGCGAACGACCGGGTCTGGATCGAGCTGTCCGGCCTGCCGCCGTCCCGGCTCCGCGAGTACTACGCCAAGCACAACTGGACCCGCCTCACCAGGCGCATGATCTTCGCCACGGACTGGCC
>NZ_JBARCR010000139.1:0-2331 GCF_049794275.1 Trebonia sp. | reverse complement strand
GGCCGGGGCGCTGACGCTGGCCTGCCCGCAGGGGTACGTGCGGGTCTTCGCCGACGAGGGCCCGCTGATGGCCGCGCTGCTCGGCCGGCTGATCGCGGCCCAGCGATCCGGCTCGGCCGCTGCCGGGGTCCCGCTCGGCTACCTGGCCCGGCTCCTGCGGGCGTTCGGCCCGGAGCATGCCGTGCCAGACACGGGGCCAGGCGCCGCAGCGGTGCCTGGCATCGTCGAGCCGCTGACCAGCCGCGAGCTGGAAGTGCTGGGGCTGCTGGCGGCGGGCAGATCGAACCAGGCCATCGCCGGGCAACTCGTGGTCACCCTCGACACCGTCAAGAAGCACGTCAGCCACGTGCTGGACAAGCTCGGCGCGGCCAACCGCACCGAGGCCGTCACCCGGGCGCGGGAACTGGACCTGATCCCCTAGCGGCGCCGTGGCCAATCCCCGCGGCACTTTCGTGCTGCTGCGGACCCTGGTCGCGCTGTCCCGGGTCAGTGACCGGGACGCGGGCCTGGCCGCCAGCCTGCCCAACGTCGGCCAGCAGGTCGGCGGTTGGATCGGGCTGGCCCTGCTGGGCACGGTGGCCTGGACCGTGATGGCCAACACCGCCCGCAGTTCGGCGCGTCCGTGGCGGCCGCGGCCAGGGCGGGTCACCCGCCGGCCGGGACGGCCGCGCAGATCAAGGCGGCGATCTACGACCATGCACTGCCGGTCGGGTTCTCGCGCGGGTTCGAGGTGTCGGCCGGGATCATGCTGCTGACCCTCATCGTGACGATCGTGGCGATCAGGCTGACCCGCGAGGACCTGGCCGGCGCCGCCGCGGCCACCCCCGGGCAGCCGGCCAGCGCTGAGCCCGCGGTGAAGCCAGCCAATTCATAACGGCCGTTCGCGCCAGAGCCTCATCTGGTGACGCGCCAAGCAGGCATATCACGACGGTAAACCAGGGTCATCAATCGCCGACGGCTTTCCGGGCGGCCGTCTAACACTCCCGTAGCTCGTTCCCAGCAACGCCAGCCGACGGGGAATGATTGAATGCAGCGGCGCGTGGCTTGGCCAGTGCGTCTCTGGCCTCCACATACTGATCCTCCTGCAGCCCGGACAGGCCGTGACCTTGCACTGATAGCCGGCCGCTGTGCAGCAGGTCCGAGGACGCACCGAACCGGGCGATCTGCCGGGTCGACGATCGCGCCGGTCTCGTCCATGACAACCGCACCGGCTGCGGCCAGGGCGGCTTTGGATGTCAGGTAGTGGTGGCCGCACAGCAGGAGGTCAACAGGATGCCGACGCTCGGATGCGGGCGGGATCAGCACCATGACGACGGGCCTGGCCGGGCAGCAGCAGCTTCGTTCGGCAAGTCGAGGCGGCCCGAACCAGTCAGCCCGGCCGCCGGCCGCCTTTCGGGCAGCCGCGGCCTTACGCCACGGGAACCTCATCGCTATTCGCCGCCCCTACGAGCACGAACCAGCAGCGCTAGCCAACGCCCGGCACGCGCGTCCTGACTTCGAACTCGATCATCAGGTGCCGGCCGCCCTGGCACCTCACCCAATTCGGGGTAAGGTGCCAGGCGAATCATCCCGTCTCCAGGGCGGCCACCGGTATCATCGCGCCTTCCGCATCCGCGCCATCCGGCAGCTCACGTTGCTTACCGCGACCGGACCAGGAGGGCCTGCGGGCCGACGGCAGCCGGTCCATCAGGCCGGCCACGGCCTGCCCGGTGCCCTCACCGATCAGTGCGCCGGCCACAGCGTCGCCCGGGTAATGCACTCCGGTGTGCACCCGGGAGTACGCCACCGCCGCCGGGAGGAATCGCAGCGCCAGTCCGAGCCGGGCTGATCCCGGCCGATGGCCGCGGCGAAGGCGAACCCCGATGCCGCGTGACCGGACGGGAACGACGTGGAAGCCGGCATCCGCGCGTTCCGCCAGACCGGGACCCCGGCACCGACCCGGTCCGGCCGCTGGCGGGACCAGGCGGACTTCACCGCCAGGTTCACCAGCGCGGACGTTACGCCGATGGCCACCGTTCCCCGCACCGCGGCACGTCGGCCCGCCCCGCCCCCCGCCACGCTGAGGCCGGTCGCGATGGCGAGCCAGAGGCGGGAGTTATTGGCGGCGTTAGAGAGCCGGCGCAGCGGCTCGTCGAGTGAAGGGGCAGGGGTAGCCGCCACCGCGGAGTAGATCGCCCGGTCCACGGCACTCAGCTCACGCAGCCCGCTGGCGGGCTGCTGGCGGACCGGCCCGCCTTGTCGCCCGAGCTTGTCAGCGAACCGCCGCGCGACTACCCCGGCCGCGCCAGCGGCCGGGGTGCGGGCGCTATTCCCTCGTGCCATCGGCGGATC
>NZ_JBARCR010000138.1:0-2557 GCF_049794275.1 Trebonia sp. | reverse complement strand
GGCAACGCGAGATTGCCCGGAGCATCTGCCGGATCCTCCGTGTCGCTGCCACCGCACCCGACGGTTCGATGCCCGAGGAGGCCGGCTTCATCGTCGAGTCTGCCCTGATAAGCACGGGCGTGGGCGCCAGGACCCGTAAGCGCCTGCTGGCCGAGCCGCGCCCGGCCTCGGTCAGCGACCTGGGAGCGTGCCCGCTTCCCGAACCGCTGCTCTCAGCGGTCGCGGTCATCGCTTTCGCAGCCATGGCCGAGGCAACCAGCCCGCAGGACGCGGTCCGGCAGATGCCTGCCTTGCTGCGCCGGATGGGGCTGGCCCGGCCGGCCGCGGATATGAAGGCCGGGGAGCTCCTGGAGGAATACACCGGCACGTACCTGGTTCTTTCCGATCTGTCAGCGCAGTTGCGAACCGAAGCACCGCAGCGTCCCTTCCGGGGCCGCCTTCCGGTCGCCACGATGATGGCGGTCGGCGAGGGGATCAACGCGCACAATACGAACGAGCTACACCGCCAGGTCACCCGCCAGGCAATGGCCACCCTCCTCAGGCGCGGTATCCGTGCCACGGTCAGCTCCGGCGTACCACTTCACCCGGCCGCATCCACCGTGATCCGAGCGGTCGGCCACTTGCTTGACGAGGAAGTACCGGCACTGCCGGCGCAGAGCGCAACCACAACCGCTGGCCCCTCTTAGTAGCCGCGGGAACGGTCGACCACGTTGAGGAGGGGCTGGCCGTCTAGGTACCGGCGGAGGTTGTCGGCGAACAGCTGCCGCAGCGGCCCGGCCATGTTCGCCTCCCCGCTGGCCGAGATGTGCGGTGTCAGCAGGATCTGCGGTAGCCGGGTGAGCTCCGGCCGCGGCGGCTGGCCGGCGAGCTCGCCGGCGTAGACGTCCAGCACGGCGCCGCGGATCCGCCCGGCGGTGACGGCGTCGACGAGGGCGTCCTCGTCGACCTCCTCGCCACGGGCGACGTTAATGAGCACCGCGTCCGGTTTCATCGCGGCGAAAACCGGGGCGTTGATGAATCGTTGGGTCTCGTCCGTCAGCTGCGAGCAGATGACGAGGAAGTCGCTCTCGGCCGCCACCTGCAGGATCCGGTCGGCCGGCAGCACCAGGTCCGCCCCGTCAGCATCAGGCAGCGGGGCGGTGACCGAGCGGCGGGTGCCGATCACCCGCATGCCGGCCGCACGCGACAGCCGGGCCACCTCCCGGCCGATGCCGCCCAGCCCGATGATCCCCATCGTCGCCCCGCGCAGGGTCAGCATCCGGTAACCCTCACGGGTGAACTGGCCGGCGGCCTTCTGGCGGGCGGCCTCGTGCAGGCCCCGGGCGAAGTGCGCCGCCGCTGCCAGCGCGTACTCGGCGATGGCCGTGGCCGCCACCGCACCGCGGCTGCTGGTCAAGGTGACCTGCGAGGCCCACAGGTCGGTCCTGGCCAGGTTCGAGACTCCGGCCTGGGTGTGATGCGCCCACACCAGGCGCGGTGACCGGGTGACGAGGCCCTCAGGGACCGGGTAGCCGACCAGCAGCACCTCAGCGTGAGCAAGGATGTCCGCCAGATCGGAGCCGGGCGCCGCCGCACCGCCCGATCCCGTCCGGTGCCCCGGGGCGGCGAAGTTGGCGTCGAAAACCCGCACCCGGGGGTCGACGTCGCTCACGAACGACAGATCCCGCCCCAGGATCGGAGCTATGACCGCAACGTTGACCTCACCCATGCGACCTGCGTTTGTTCCTGCTGTTCGTCTGGCCCAAGCCGGCGCGGTCAGCCGCGACGCGGATCGGACAGCACCACGATGGACCGGGGGCTTACGGTGACATGGTCGCCGGCGCTGTGCGCGCCCGCTGCGGCGGGGGCGGCGGGGTCGTAGGTGTTGATCTCGGTACGCCACGCGGCCTGCTTCCTGGTGGCTGGCAGGACGAAGTCGAGCGGTTCCCACCAGGCGTTCACCAGGACGAAGAAGTCGTCATCCAGCAGCCATGTTCCGTCTACGGCCCGGTCCGGGTCATCGGAGCCGTCCAGGTACAGCGCGATGGCCAGGGCGTTGTGGTCGGCCCAGTCGGCGCCCGTCATCGCACTGCCCGCGGGGGTGTACCAGCGCAGCTGGGATGCTTCTGCCCCGGAAAGGAAACGGCGGCGGCGGAACACCGGGTGTGCCTTGCGGAGGGCGATGAGCCGCTTGGTGAAGTCCCGCAGGCCGGTGTCGGCGCTGGCCCAGTCGAACCAGGTGATCTCGTTGTCCTGGCAGTAGGCGTTGTTGTTGCCCTGCTGGGTACGGCCCATCTCATCGCCGCCGAGCAGCATCGGGATACCGAAGGACAGCAGCAGGGTGGTCAGCATGGCCCGGGACTGGTGCGTGCGCAGAGCCAGCACGGCCGGGTCGTCGGTCGGGCCTTCGGCGCCGCAGGTCCACGAGCGGTTGTCGTCGGTTCCGTCGCGGTTCGACTCCCCGTTGGCCTCGTTGTGCTTGTCGTTGTAGGAGACGAGGTCGCGCAGGGTGAAGCCGTCGTGGACCGTGATCAGGTTCACCGAGGCCGTCGGCCGGCGCCTATCACGACCGTACAGG
>NZ_JBARCR010000137.1:0-8808 GCF_049794275.1 Trebonia sp. | reverse complement strand
CGGCATCCTGTTCATCGGCCTCGCCCAGGCCGGCCGGAACGCCGGCCTGTGGCCGGTCGCGTGCGAGGCGACCGGCACACTGCTGGTCACCCTGGCCATCGCGGTCAAGTCCCGGCAGCCGCTGCGCGTCCCGGTCCGGGCCGCGGGCCTGCCAGCGCTCGCGGGTGCCAGCGGCATGGCCGCCACCGTGGCCTACTTCTACGCGACGCACTTCAGCATGCTGGCCGTCGCCGCCGTGCTCGTCTCCCTGTACCCGGGCTTCACCGTTCTGCTGGCCCGGGTCCTGCTGCACGAGCGGTTCAGCCCCGCCCAGCGCGCCGGCCTCGGCCTGTGCGCCCTGGCCATCGCCGCCATCGCAGTGAACTGACCCCGCGCTGCGCCGCCGGAACCCCCTCCGCCGGCGCTCCAACACCCTCCACCGGTCGGTCGCCTCAATACCACCCACACCGGCCGCCCCAACGCCCTCCATCGGCCGCGCAGCTCCTCGGTCACCAGGTCCGAAGGGGGTCGATGGTCCATCGACCCCCTTCTTTGGCGGTCGATGGACCATTGACCGCGTTCCCTACGGCCCCGGGCTGCGGCGCATGAGGCGGGCGGGCAAGATGGGGGGATGGCTCGCCCTCGCTCCGCGCCCCGGCATGATCGCGACGCCGGCGGCCCCGCCGACGTGCTCGCCGCGAAGGCGGAGCTGCGTGATGAGGTCTGGTCCGCGATGCGCGCCGCGAAGGTGGCCAGGTTCCCCGGCGCCTTCGGGCGCATCCCCAACTTCACCGGCGCCGAGGCCGCGGCGGAGCGGCTGCGCGCCTTGCCCCCATGGCAGGCGGCGCACACGGTGAAGGCCAACCCGGATTCCGCGCAACTGCCCGTCCGGCAGCGCGCGCTCGAAGACGGCAAGACCGTGTACATGGCCGTCCCGCGGCTGGCCGAGCCCGAGCCATTCTTCGCCCTGGACCCGGACCACTTGTCCGAGCCGCCGCGGAAGGCGGCCTCGATCAGCGGCGCGTCCAGGTCCGCCCGCCGGGTCAGCCTGGCGGAGCTCGCCCCGGTCGGCCTCGTGGTCATGGGCAGCGTCGCGGTCGGGGAGGACGGCGCGCGGCTAGGCAAGGGGGGCGGCTTCGCCGACCTGGAGTTCGCGCTCGCCACCGCCGCGGGCTTGATCGGGTCGGACACCGTGTCCGTCACGACCGTGCACGAACTCCAGGTACGCCCCGCGGGGACAATCCCGCTGACCAGCCACGACGTGCCGGTGGACTTCATCGTCACACCCGACCGGGTCATCGACTGCCGCCCGCGGCACGGCCCCCGGCCGGTGCCGGGCATTCAATGGGACGACCTGACGGATGAGAAGATCGCCGCGATACCGCTCCTGTCGGCCCAGCGGGCCGCGCGACGCACGGCTACTTCTTAGCGGTTACTTCTTAAAGGCGTCGCGCACGTTCTTGCCGGCGTCCTTCGCCTGCTCGCCGACCTGCCGGGTGGCACCGCTGACGCGCTCGCCCTGGCCTTCGGCCTCCAAGTACGGGTCACCGGTGGCCCGGCCGACGTCCTGCTTGGCGTGGCCCTTGCCCATCTTGAACCTGTTCCGCATCTTGTCCATGAAACCCATGTCTGCCTCCTCGCGGTAGAAGTTGCCTTTACTCCCCCCATACGCGGGCTTTAACCTCTTCGACGTTCAGCGGCGCCGAGCCCGGGTAGGGCGGCGCTCATGTCAAATCGCGATGGCCCACGACACTGGCTGGGCATTTACCTCAACGACCACCTCGCGGGCGCCACGGCCGGGGCGGAACTCGCCCGCCGCGTCGCCGGGTCTCACCAGGACCCCGAGCACCGCAAGCGGCTAGCCGGCCTGGCCGCGGACATCGCCGCCGACCGGCAAGCGCTCCTGCAGCTGATGCGTGCCGCCGGCGTGCCGGTCCGCGGTCACAAGATCCTCGCCGGATGGGCTGCGGAGAAGGCCACCAGGCTGAAGACCGGCGCGAACTTGCTCACCCGGTCTCCGCTGAGTGACCTCACCGAGCTGGAGACCCTCTACCTGGGCATCCAGGGCAAGGCCGCGGGCTGGCGCGCCCTGCTGGGCGCGGCGGCGAACGACGGCCTGCTAGACCAGCAGCGACTCCGCGTCCTGCTCGACCGCACCGGCGACCAGCTCGCCGTCGTCGAAGAACTCCGCATCCAGGTCGGCGCCGGCCTATTCAGCCTCGGTTGATGATCGCCCCTGCTTCTTCCCCCGACATCGGCGGGCCGAGTACCGGCTGGCCGGTCTCGCCGGCCAGGTCCTCGCGGGGCCGTTGGTCGTGCAGCTGCCGGTGGGATTGTGACAGTGGCTGGCCGGCTAGCCGGGCGGTGATGCCGGCGTTGAAGTTGGGGCATTGCGTGATGTCTTCGTGGGGGCAGCGCAGACCGTGGCTGATGGCATCGCGGGCGGCCTGCGCCCTGGCGATCTGCTCGTCGAGTTCCGCGAGCTTGCGCTGCATGTACTGTCTCCGGTCGCCGGGCGGGCTGGCGCGGGTGTCCAGCAGGGCCTTCTGCTCGGCGAGGGTGAACCCCGCGTCGCTGTAGAGCAGGATGGCGGCGACGAGCCGGTCCGCCGATTCGGGGTAGCGGCGCTGCCCGGAGATCCTGGCCGGCGGGGGGAGCAGGCCGAGTTCCTCGTAGTAGCGCAGGGCCGAGGCGGTGACGCCGGCGCGGCGGGCCAGTTCGCCGATGGTGAGCAGGCCGCCTTGTGTGTTGACTTCAGGTGCGCTTGAAGGCGTTGACTGCCGGCCATGAGAACACGACATGAGGGAAGCATGGCACGGGCAGCACGGCGGGCAGTGACCGCCGCCGCCGAGTACGGGATCGGGCGTGCTGGGATCGCCGTCGTGCGCGTCCTGGACCGCGACGTCATCGGCCAGGGCCATCGTCCCCATGGCGCGGCGGGGAGCGTGACCGGCTGGGTGTTCGCCCACCGCCCGTCCAACCGGCAGCGCAACCGCTGGGTAGTCTCGTTGCTCGATGTGCGCCCCGCCGGCCAAGTCCTCGAGCTCGGCTTCGGCCCCGGCGTGGCGGTCGCGGAACTGGTCCGCGCCGGCGCGGGTCACGTGTACGGCATCGACCATTCCGGCGTGATGCTCCGGCAGGCGTCCAGGCGCAACGCCGCCGCGATCCGGGCCGGGCGGGTCACCCTGATCAATGCACCGGCCGATCAGCTTCCGCCCGCTGTCGATGGCCCCTTCGACGCCATCCTCGCCGTCAACTCCCTCGGGTTCTGGCCCGGGCGTGCCGAACGGCTCGCCGAGCTGCGCCGACGGCTCGCACCCGGCGGGCGCATCGCCATCGCATCCCAGCCCCGCTGCCCCGGCGCCACGGCGGACACGTCCCGCGGCGCCGCCCGCGAAATCGAGGACCTGCTGAGAGACGCTGGCTTCTCGCAGGTGAGCACCCAGACCCTTCCTCTCAGCCCCCCGGTGATCTGCGTCCTCGCCGCCAGTCAGGCTTGCGCTACCACGAGGGCCGATTGAGTGGTCTCTCTACGCCTTGCCAGAATTTGTATGGAGCCCGCCGCCGCTGGTATCCAGTGATGGCGCTTATCAGGATGAGCGACCAGCACGTAATTCGCCACCACTTGCTGTGTCCGCTCGATCTGGCCGTCAAGATCATTATTGTGAGCAGCGCTGCCTGTGCCCGAAAGAGCTTCTTCGTCTGCAGGCTCTCAAAATAACTGCCGGTCACGCACCAGTTGGCGAAGTGCTCACAATTGCTGCCGAACAGCGTGAACTTTCCTTCGAAACCGATCTTCGCCAGCCGTTCCGCCTCAGCCACGATCCGCTCGGGCGGGAGGGGGCCGGGCAGCCAATCCGGTCCGAACATCCTGCCAGGGCTGGGATGGCGGACAACTGCGACTTTACGACCACGGGCAAATTGCTGGAGTGTGACGGGGCGGACGCCGTTCCGATGCCTGCTGCCCACGTCGTATCCGCCGAAATCAATGACGCGATCGTCGCTGACGTAGATGCCGTGATGCGCGAAGCCCGGGCGTCGCGCCATCAGGTGATCGCCGTAACTGAACTCGCTTTGTCCTGTCATGCCGGCCGATCAGTTGAACGGAGAATGGACCCTGAACCCCGCCCATAGTATCCAGGCTGTCTGCTGGAATCGCGCGGAGCGGCAGAAGACCTAGAGGCCCTTCCGTTTTCCGGCTCGGGCCTCCCGACCTGCACTTTCAATGGGTGAGCGACGGGGCTCGAACCCGCGACCCCCAGGACCACAACAGAGGAAGCGTGGAAACAGGTGCCCATGTAGGGGATATCCGCGCTGGCCAGGAACCCGGAAGCGTGCACGCTGAGCGCACCTATGCGCTCGCGCTCGCTCCCACCTCGCTCCCAGAATCGGACAGCGAGCCGACGAGGCAGGAAGTCCCGCGAGCGGCGGCCGTGGCTGAGTCCGTCGTAGGTCAAGATGGGTAGCTGAGCTCGCCGGGGGTCCGTGTGCCCAGGCTACGCCGTGGATGAGCAGGCCGAGGTCATGCCGGCGAGTTCTTGTATGTCGCCGTGGAACTCGCCGGCCAGGCTTCCAAGATAGCCACGTGGGCCCCGACGAAGGCTCGTGCCATCACCGGGGCGGGGACGTGCGGCTGCTGGCCACGGACGGGTGAGCCGGGCACGGAAGTTCTGCTCGGCGTAGCGGCTCAGGGTGGTCAGGTGGGCCTGGCGGGCGGGAAGTCACCGGGCCGGCCGGGCCAATTTGAGTATCCGGGAGGCCCAATATAGGTACCGGGATCGTTGACGCTGGCGTTACGTTCCTGCCAAGCTGCGGCAAATGGGGCGGTTATCCCTGATTATCCGTTGCCTGGCTCGGCTGCTGTGCTAATGCTGCTGCCCGGTGTATCCGCGGTCACCGCTGCCTTCCTGTTTTTCGGACCTCGGAGGGGGGGTCTCATGGCCGAGGCCAATTTGGCGCGCCGTGGTGTAATGACTGTTTCCTTTATCACCGGCCGATGCGCGCGGTTGCTGCGTGCGGGGCGGCGCCGCATAAGCCTGGCGTCTGCGATCATCGTGGCGGCAGGCCTGCTGGTCACCTGGGGGTGGCGGCGCCGGCAGGCGCGGCAACCAATCTGGCCGTGAAGACGACTGCGCTGCCCCCGGCCACCGCCGGTGTCTCCTATTCGGCGAAGCTGGCCGCGTCCGGGGGTATCGCCCCCTACACCTGGTCGGTCAAGAAGGGCGCGCTGCCGGCCGGGCTGACGCTGGTGCCGGCCACCGGCCTGATCGCGGGCATTCCAGCGGCCGGCAGCACTGCCAGCTTCACGGTGAAGGTCAGTGATTCGGAGAGCCCGTCCGCCTCCGCCTCGGCGACCCTGTCGATCACCGTGACCACGGCGCCGCTGATGATCAACACCCCCTCGCTGCCCGCGGCCACCGCCGGTGTCTCCTATTCGGCGAAACTGGCCGCGGCCGGCGGTATCAAGCCCTACACCTGGTCGGTCACCAACGGCGCGCTGCCCGCCGGGCTCAGCCTGGACCCCGCTACCGGGGCCATCTCCGGCAAGCCAACGGCCCCGGGCACCGCGATCTTCAGGGTGAATGTGAGCGACGCTGAGAAGCCGTCCGTCTCCGCCTCGCAGGGCCTGAACATCACCGTGACCGTGGCGCCGCTGGCGATCACCACCGTCAGTGTCCTGCCTGGGCTCACATCCGGCATGCCGTATTCGGTGAAGCTGGCCGCGGACGGCGGGCTGACCCCTTACACCTGGTCGATCACGCAGGGCTCGCTGCCTGCCGGGCTGAAGCTGCACGCCGCGACGGGCGTCATCTCGGGCACGCCGACCAGCGGCAGCGGCAGCACGTTCACCGCCGAGGTGAGCGATGCTCAGAACCCGCCCGCCACCGCATCGGCCACATTCTCGCTGAGCGCCAACACGGTGACGGTGAGCAGCCCGGGCGACCAGACCACGATCGCGGGCACCGCGGTCAGCCTGCAGATCGCGGCCGGCGACTCGGCTGCCGGGCAGGCCCTGACCTACTCCGCGACCGGGCTCCCGGCCGGGCTGTCGATCAGCTCCTCCGGCCTGATCTCCGGCACCTCGACCACCCCCGGGCCCTACAACGTGAAGGTCACGGCCACCGACGGCACCGGCGCGTCCGGGTCGGCGACCTTCACCTGGACGGTCAGCCCGCCGATTGTCATCGGCTTAGCCGCGGGCGGATCCGGCCGGCCAAGGTAGCGGGCACCGCGGTCATCGCACAGCGGCTCCCGATCGCGCCTTGGCCGGCCAGTTCCGCTGCCCTGCAATGACGCACAGCCCGCACCGGGCTTATCACTTCGAACCGCGAGGACCAGCAGGCCGCGACCGGTTTCCGTCCCGCCCCCGGGCCCGGGTCGACGTACTCGACCTCAATGGCGCCACACTCCGCCGGACCACCGGCCCGGGCCGCCAGCCCCGCCGTCATCCGCGTGACCCTTCGCCGGGGAACACCCTCGATGGCTCAACCTGACGTTAGATGGCAGAACCCCGCAAATGGCTCAGAAGCTCAGATTCATTGGCAAAGGACAGTCAAGGAATTGACGCCACGCGACACTAGGCGTCGGCGGCAGACAGCCCTGCTACAAGCCTTGGCGGGCAAGATCGGCTACCGATCTGCTCCTAAAATCGGACACCCAAATAGTAAGAGCCCCGGCCGTCGTCACGACCGGGGCTCCTGACCTGCACTTACATCGGGGTGAGCGACGGGGCTCGAACCCGCGACCCCCAGGACCACAACCTGGTGCTCTACCAGCTGAGCTACGCCCACCATTGCCGCCGGGCCACTCGCGGCTGAGCGCGTTTCAGCGCCCCCGGTCCCCGGCTGAGACGAGTATAGCGGCACGCGAAGGCCGCCGCCGACCGGCTTAATGGGCCGATGGCACGTTGCCGTACTTCGCGGCGATCTGCCGCGCTGTCGCCGAATCCGGCCCGGGCTGCGGGACGAACACGGCTTCCCGGTAGTAGCGCAGTTCCTGAACGCTCTCGGTGATGTCGGCGAGCGCCCGGTGCCCGCCGTGCTTGGCGGGAGAGGCGAAGTAGACCCGCGGGTACCAGCGCCGCGCGAGCTCCTTGATCGACGACACGTCCACCATCCGGTAGTGCAGGAACGCGTCGAGCTCCGGCATGTCCCGCGCGATGAACCAGCGGTCGGTGGCGATCGAGTTGCCGCACAGCGGCACCTTGCGCGGCTCGGTGACGTACTGGCGCACGTAGGCCAGCACGGCCTCCGCGGCCTCGGCGAGCGTGACCCCGCCAGGCAGGTCGGCGAGCAGGCCCGACTTGGTATGCATGTCGCGCACGACGTCGCTCATCTGGTCAAGCGCCTCGGCCGGCGGCTTAATGATCAGGTCAATGCCGTCGTCGAGCAGGTTCAGCTCGGCATCGGTCACGAGGCACGCGATCTCTATCAGCGCGTCCCGCTCGATGTCCAGCCCAGTCATCTCGCAGTCGATCCATACCAGCCGGTCGTTCATCCCAACTACATTACGACCTTTTCGGCCCTGCCGAACGCGCACGGCCCGACTCCCGCCCCGCACCCGCCATCAGCGGGTCCGCGCCGCCCGGCCCAAGCCTGCTGATTTCATGATCACGAAAGAAAAGTACGCGCATAGGAGATTTTTCTTTCGTGATCATGCTGCGCGCCGCGGCTGAGATCCTCGCCGGGCGTCCCGCGTCAGCTCGCCCGGTCGCGGATGTGGACGGGCAGCGGGATTTCCTGGCGCATGGCCGGGTCCGGCTCCGGCTGGCCGAACGTCACGGCCATCGGCAGCACCCCGGCCCAGACGTCCAGGTCGTAGTCCTCCGGCTCGTCGGCCGGCATGCCGGTGCGCACCTTCACCGAGGCCTCGGTGAGCGGCAAGGACAGCACCGATGTCGCGGCCAGCTCCTTCCTGGTCGGCTGGCGGGCGGCGGCCCACCGGCCGGGGATGAGGTGGTCGGTGATGAGCCGCAGCGCCTGCCAGCGCTCGTCCTCGTCGCGGACCAGCGTCGCGGTGCCGAACACGACCGCGCTGCGGTAGTTCATCGAGTGGCTGAACACCGAACGGGCGCAGACGATCCCGTCCATGTGCGTGACCGTCACGCACACCTGCCGCCCGGCCGCCGCGCCGAACGCCCCGTTCGCCGACGAGCCGTGCAGGTACAGCGTGTCGCCGTCGCGGCCGTAAGCGGTGGGCAGCACGACAGGCACGCCGTCGGCGACCACGCCGAGGTGGCAGATCAGTCCCGCGTCGAGCACCTCGTACAGGGCATCGCGGTCGCTCATGCCGCGCTCGTGGTGCCTGCGCAGCCTGGTGCGGGGCGTGCTGGACAAAGGGGTGGACAAAGGGGTGGTGTCAGTGCTCATGGGACCGTAGCCTATGCGGAAAGTGGACTGCCGAAAATAGCCACTCCCAGGGAAGTTCCGATGACCACTTCGCACGCTAACCTGCCCATCGTGGTGGACCGTGCCGACGGCGACCCGCTGACGGCTCAGGTTTCCACGCAGGTCCGGTCCGCTGTCACTGACGGCGTACTGCACGCGGGCGACCGGCTGCCGTCCACCCGCGACCTCGCGGCCACCCTCGGCGTGAGCCGGACCGTCGTGACGACCGCCTACGCCAGCCTGTTCGCCGAAGGCTGGCTCGAGGGCCGCCACGGATCCGGCACGTATGTGGCGGACGTGGCACCGGCCCCGACCGCGCCAGCAACCGCCCCAGCAACCGCCCGAGCCGCCGCGGATGACCCGGGACCCCGGGAGCCCGCGCCCGGAGCCGGGAGCCTCATCGAGCTGCGGCCGGGGATCCCGTGGGCGGCCGGGATAGACC
>NZ_JBARCR010000136.1:0-4902 GCF_049794275.1 Trebonia sp. | reverse complement strand
GAGGCCCGCTACGAGCAGGCCGAAGCCATCTCGCTGGCCTTCGTGACCGCCCTGCAGGTCTTGCCGCCTCGCCAGCTCGCGGTGCTCATCTTGCGGGACGTCCTCGGATTCCACGCCAGCGAGGTGGCCGGCATGCTGGACGCGACCGTCGAATCGGTCAACGGCGCCCTCAAGCGGGCCCGTGCCAGCCTGCAGCGCCAGCAGCCGTCGCCCGCCGGCCGCGAACCGCCTCCCGCCGCCGGCTCACCGGCCGAGGATGCGCTCGTGGCCAAGTTCGTCCGCGCATACGAGTCCGCCGATCTCGACGCGGTGGTGGCCCTGCTGACCGACGACGTCTTCCTGTCCATGCCGCCTATGCCCTTCGAATGGGAGGGCCGTGATGCCGTGGCCCGCTTCTTCCCCAGCATCTTCGGCTCGGGCCGACGCGAGCTCGTACCGACGCGAGCTAACGGCCAGCCAGCGTTCGGGGCCTACCTGCGCGCCCATAGCGGCATCCGCCACGGGACCGGCCTCTTCGTGCTCACGCTTTCCGGTGACCGGATCTGCGCCATGACCCGCTTCGACAACAGCGTGCTCCCATGGTTCGGGCTACCCCGATCGCTCCCCAGCCGGTAGCTAAGCGGGAGGCGTAACCGCACGCGTACGCCGCGGACCACGACGGCTACCGGACGGGCTAGTGCGCGGGGATCCGCTAGCGGATCGTCGTCGTAGGTCACGATGTCGCCCTCCGGATGGATGCCGAGGAAGTCACGTGCAGCTGAGCCGGCTGCGGCTATCGCCTGCGCAGCAGTGAGGCCATGCTCGGCCAAGAGCGCGATCTCGTCCGCGATAGTGCCGACGACGTCGGTGCCGGCCAATACCCGCACACCATGAGCGACGGCATACGGCAGGCAATCGCGGAGACGCTCGCGCAGCTCGTCGGTCCGGCTGTGAACCGCGGGGTCGGAGGAGTCGCGGCCGTGCAGCACGGCGCAGAGCGTTGGCGTCCAGGCACCGCCGCGGACGCCGAGTGCCTCAAGCTCAGAATGGCCAAGTGCCGTGCCATGCTCGATCGAGTCGGCTCCGATCCCTGCCAGCCCTGAATCCGGGAGATTGCTGTGCACCGCGACCCGTGCCCCGGCGCCGTGGGCCGCGTCGACCGCGGAGCGCAGCGTTTCGAGGTCGTATGTCGCCGTCGTCGACTGCGGTACGGGCCCGCCCTCGGCCCACTCCGGGAAGTCACCGATGATCTTCACCCAGGCCGCCCCTGCCGCCACCTCGGACCGGATCGCCGCAGCGAGCTCGTCCGGCGCGACGGGGGAGTGCATGCGCGGAAAGTACCGGTTCGCTGGAGCGAGGAAACGCCCGGCGGCGGTGACGACCGGACGCCCGGCTACCGCAGTGCCCGCGAAGCCGAGGGTGACCAGGCTACGGCCCCCGGCATCGCGGATCACCGTGACCCCGGCGGTCGCGTATTCCTCCAGTCGCGCTGTGCCGTACTCGCCGTCCGAGAGGTAGGGGCCGCGCTCGTCAACTGCGACGGTGGGATGCGCGTGCGCATCGACAAGCCCGGCCAGCGCATACCTGCCAGGCAGTTCCTCCGCATCGCCCGTTCCCGCGACCACGCGTTCGCCAGGAAAGCCGTCCAGGAATGCCCCTGAGAATGTCCACGACATAGAGGCACATTAAGCCTTCCCGCCCGCCGCCGACTGCTGAGAGGCAGGGTCAGGCGGCGCGGGCGGGTACCGTGTCCTCGTGCTGCAGTGAGGCCGCAGTGGCGCGGGCGAGTTCTGCGCGCCGGATGAGCAGGAACGTGACCGGCACGGCGGCCAGTGCGGTGAGCCCGGTGACCCAGAACGCCTGCTGGAACCCGCCGGTGAGCGCGGCGGCCGCGCCGTGGCCCTGGCTCATCAGGAGGCGGGAGTGAGTCGCTGCCACGGTCGAGGCGACGGCGACCCCGATCGCCCCGCCGATCTGCTGGGAGGTGTTGAGCAGCCCGGAGGCGACCCCGGCGTCATGATCGGTGATGCCGGCCAGGGCCCCGATCGACACCGGGATGAACGCGAAGATGGCGCCGCCGGCCACGAACAACGGGCCGGCGAGGTTGGCCCAGTAGTGCCCGTGCACCGGGACCTGGGTGGCCCACAGGATCCCGGCGCCGACCAGGGTCATCCCGGCCGCCATGACCAGCTTGGCCGAGGCGCGGGTGACGAGGATCTGGGCGGGCCCGGCCAGCGCGAGCGCGGTGAGTGATGTCGCCAGCCAGGCGAGGCCGGTTGTCAGGGCGGAGTACCCAAGCACCTGCTGCATGTACAGGGTGCCGGTGAAGAAGAAGCTGAAGAAGCTGGCCCCGAGCAGGAAGCCGACGGCGTTCGATCCGGCGAGGGTCGTCAGCCGGAACAGCCGCAGCGGCAGCAGCGGCGCCTCGGCCCTGGTCTCGATGACCAGGAAGGCGGCGAGCAGGGCCGCCGAGGCCGCCAGCAGTGCGAGGGTCCGGACGGCGGTCCACCCGGCGGTCGGCGCCTGCGAGATCGCGTAGACCAGCATCACCAGGGCGCCGGTCACCGTGATAGCGCCGAGCGCGTCGTAGGACCGGCGGGCGCCTGCCAGCCTGCTTTCCGGGACGGCCCGCCGGGCCAGGAGCAGAGTGACCGCGCCGATCGGGACGTTCAGGTAGAAGATGTACTGCCAGCCGGCGTACCGGACAAGCACCCCGCCGGCCAGCAGGCCGACGGTCGCGGCCGTGGCACCGATGCCACTCCAGGCGCTGAGCGCCTTGTTGCGCTCGGCGCCCTCGCCGAACATGTTCATCACGATCGACAGCGCGGCCGGGAGCACAACCGCGGCGCCCAGGCCCTGGATGCCGCGCATGACGATCAGGAACGTGTCGCTGGTAGCCAGCGCGCAGGCGAGCGAGGCCACGGTGAAGATGGCCACCCCGGCCATGAACAAGCGCCGGCGGCCGGCCAGGTCGGCGGCCCGGCCGCCGAGGAGCAGGAACCCGCCGAAGGTGAGACCGTAGGCGGTCACCACCCACTGCAGGTCCGACTCGGGGAAGTGCAGGCTGCGGCCGATGGTCGGCAGCGCGACGTTAGTGATCGTCAGGTCCACGATGGTCATGAAGTACGCGACGGCGAGCACGGCGAAGGCCCGCCAGCGGCGCACTTCGCCGGGTGCCGCGGACTCCTTGTGGCTGACGTCGTTCCTGCGGTCCAGTGAGGTCATTCCTGTCTCCGATGCTCGTTGGTCAGGTCCTCACTCGTTCCGACACCGGCCGCGGCCGGAACGGAACGGGGCCGGTACGGCGGTTCTTTTTCGTCCCCGGCGGGGTCATTACCTAGGAAGGCGTAAAGGACGAAGCCGATGCGAGGATGCGATGGTGACGGCAAGCACGCTGGCTCGCGCCCAAGCGGGCGACCAGGAGGCGTTCCGTGAGCTCACCGACCCCTACCGGGCTGAGCTGCTGGCGCACTGCTACCAGATCCTCGGCTCGGTGGCCGACGCCGAGGACATGCTGCAGGAGACCCTGCTGGCGGCCTGGCGCGGCCTGACCGGCTTCGAGGGCCGGTCCTCGGTACGCACCTGGCTGCACCGCATCGCCGTCAACGGCTGCCTGAACGCGCTGCGCGACCGTAGCCGCCGCCCGCGGGAGGTGCCGCTGATGTCCCAGCCGCCCGAGCCGACCCGGCTCACTGCCCCGGTCTGGATCGAGCCCTACCCCGACGTGCTGCTCGACGGGGTACCCGACGCCGCGCCCGGGCCGGAGGCCCGCTACGACACCAAGGAGGCGATCGAGCTGGCGTTCGTCACCGCCCTGCAGCACCTGCCGCCGCGCCAGCGTGCCGTCCTGGTGCTCCGCGACGTGCTCGGCTACTCTGCCGCTGAAGCAGCCGGCATGCTCGACACCACCGAAGCCTCGGTCAAGGGCGCCCTGCAGCGCGCCCGGGCGGCCCTGCAGGCCCGGCTCCCCGCCGACCGCGATCGCACCCCGCCGTCAGACTCACCCCGCGAGCGCCACCTCGCGGGCCGCTTCGCCGCCGCCGTCGAAGACGGCGACATCGACGCCGTGCTCACCCTGCTCACCAGCGACGCCTGGCTCACCATGCCACCCGAGCCGTACGAATACCAGGGCCCGGCGGCCATCGCCGCCTTCTTGCACCACCGGGCCGCCCTCCGCGGCGCCCCGCTGCGGCTGGTGCCCACCCGAGCCAACACCCAGCCCGCCTTCGGCTGCTACCTGCCCTGCGCCCAGACCCCGCTCGCCCGGCCCTACGGGATGATCGTCCTGACCCTCCGCGGCGACCAGATCAGCGCCATCACCTGGTTCTCCGACAGCAGCGCCTTCCCCCACTTCGGGCTCCCCCGAGCACTGCCCCGATAACGCCGGAACCCCGGGCAGAGGGAAGGAACACCCGCATGAGCGACAGCACCCGGCCAGCCCGCACCCGCCGACCCGGCAACGGCCGCGACGGTCACCGCGTACGCCGCTGTAAAAATAACCCCAGAGTTCCCTGAGGTCTCCCGCATCTCTGTAGACCTAGGATCTGGGCCATGTTCGTCTTGCTGGCTGAGTGAAGGCGAGGAGGCCCGGGTTGAGCCTGGCAGCCGTACGAGGTCTGCGGCTGGCGCGTGCGCCGGTGACGGCGGAGGATCTGGCGGCGCTGCAGACCGATGTGCTGGCCGGTTACGTGTTCGCGCAGGCCGCGGCCGGGGCCGGCAAGGCCTGGCAGGAGGCGGCCGCCCGGGGAAGCCGCGCAAGCTCTTGTTTGCCTACTTCTCACTTGGGCCCAACGCCCGCACAGGCGGATAACTGCATCCTGCACTACTACAACTGGCTCGGCGACATCGCCAGGCAGATCGCGGCGGGCGCGCCCCCATCAGCACCGATGTTGCTCGCCGGCGCGGTGCTGTAGCAGCCTGGAC
>NZ_JBARCR010000135.1:0-4779 GCF_049794275.1 Trebonia sp. | reverse complement strand
CAAAGCGAGTTCGGCGGCCTGCCGCACCCGGCGGTGCTGGCCGCCTGCGCGCTGCTCGGCCTCACCGAAGTCCACGCGGCAGGCGGCGCGCAGGCGCTTGCCATGTTCGCCTACGGCACCGGTGAGTGCGCGCCCGTGGACGTGATCACCGGTCCCGGCAACGTGTACGTCGCCGCCGCCAAGCGCATCCTGCAGGGCCAGGTCGGCATCGACGGGGAGAACGGCCCCACCGAGATCGGCATCATCGCCGACCACACCGCCGACCCCGCCTACCTGGCCGCTGACCTCATCGGCCAGGCCGAACACGACGAACTCGCCGCCTGCCTGCTCATCACCACCGACGCGGGCCTGCCGGCCAGGGTCGACGAAGAGCTGCAGCGCCAGCTCCCCGCCACGAAGCACAAGGAGCGCGTCGCCGTCGCGCTCGGCAACCAGGCCGGCTACGTCATCGTCGACGACATCCAGGCCGCCCGCGCGGTCTCCGACGCGTGGGCGCCCGAGCACCTGGAGGTGCAGACCGAGGACGCCGCCAAGGTCGCCGGCGAGATCCGCAACGCAGGGGCCGTCTTCGTCGGTCCCTACTCGCCGGTCTCGCTGGGCGACTACCTGGCCGGCTCCAACCACGTGCTCCCGACGGGCGGCACGGCGCGGCACACGAGCGGGCTGTCGGTGTACCCGTACCTCAAGGTCGTCAACGTCATCGAGTGCGACCGTGACTCGCTCGCGGCCGTCGCGCCGCGCGTCGACGCGATCGGCGGCGCGGAGGACCTCGCCGCGCACGTGGCGGCCGTCCGCGTCCGCGTCCCCAGGGATAGCCAATGACCGAAGAGGCGAAGCACCTGCCCGTTCGGGATGATCTGAAGGACCTGCACCCGTACGGAGCGCCGCAGCTCGACGTCCCGGTGCAGCTCAACACCAACGAGAACCCGTACGCGCCGAGCGCGGCGCTCCAGCAGGCGATCGCCGGCGCGGTGGCCGGCGTGGCGGGCACGCTCAACCGCTACCCGGACCGGGACGCGACCGACCTGCGCAAAGACCTCGCCGACTACCTCGGCCACGACCTGACCGCGGCCAGCACGTGGGCCGCGAACGGGTCCAACGAGATCATCCAGCAGCTGCTGCAGGCGTTCGGCGGCCCGGGCAGGACCGCGCTCGGCTTCGAGCCGTCCTACTCGATGCACCCGCTGATCTCCACGGTCACCTGCACTCAGTGGCTCGCCGCCGCCCGCGACGCCGACTACGGCATGTCCACGGCCGCTGAGCAGGTGAAACGCCACCAGCCCGACGTCGTGTTCATCACCTCCCCGAACAACCCCACCGGCACCTCCGTCCCCCTCGACCTCATCGCGGCGGTGTACGACGCGGCGCCGGGCATGGTCGTCGTGGACGAGGCCTACGCGGAGTTCCGCCGGGACGGCACGCCGAGCGCGCTCACCCTGCTGCCAGGAAGGCCGCGGCTCGTCGTCACCAGGACGATGTCCAAGGCGTTCGCCGCCGCCGGCACCCGGCTCGGCTACCTGGCCGCCGATCCGGCGGTGATCGACGCGCTGCTGCTGGTCCGGCTCCCGTACCACCTGTCCACGGTGACCCAGGCGGTCGCCCGCGCCGCGCTCGCCCACAAAGAAGAGCCGCTCGCGACCGTGCAGGCGCTCCGCAAAGGCCGCGACGAGCTCGTCACATGGCTGCGCGGAAACAGCCTCACCGTGGCGGACAGCGACGCGAACTTCGTGCTGTTCGGCGTGTTCGGCGACAGGGACGCGGTCTGGCAGGGCCTGCTTGACCGCGGGGTGCTGATCAGGAACACCGGCCCGGCGGGCTGGCTGCGCGTCACGGTGGGGACGCCGGAAGAGACAGCCGCGTTCAAGGCGGCGCTGACGGAGGTGCTGGCATTGTGAGCCGCGTGGGACGCGTGACCCGCGAGACGAAAGAGACCGAGCTGCTCGTCGAGCTCGACCTGGACGGCCCCGGCCCTGTCGAGGTGGAGACGGGGGTGCCGTTCTTCGACCACATGCTCGCCCAGCTGGGCAAGCACGCCTGCCTCGGGCTGACCGTCCGGGCCAAGGGCGACATCGAGATCGACGCGCACCACACGGTGGAAGACACGTCGATCGCGCTGGGCCAGGCGCTGCGCGAGGCGCTGGGCGACAAGTCAGGGATCTCGCGGTTCGGCGACGCCCTGGTCCCGCTCGACGAGACGCTGGTCCGCGCCGCCGTCGACCTGTCAGGCCGCCCCTACGTGGTCCACGAGGAGCCCGACGGCATGGCCCCGATGATCGGTGCCAGCTACGACACCACGCTGACCAGGCACATCTGGGAGTCGCTCGCGTTCTCCGCCGGGATCTGCCTGCACGTGCACGTGCTGTCCGGCCGCAACCCGCACCACATCGTGGAGGCCCAGTTCAAGGCCGTCGCCCGCGCGCTCCGGGCGGCTGCCGCCTTCGACCCGAGGGCCGGCGGGGTTCCGTCCACGAAGGGCGTCCTTTAAATGCATTATCCGGAACGGGCCCGCGCCTCCGCCCAGGACCTGACATGACCCGCCGGGTCGTGGTGCTCGACTACGGGTCGGGGAACCTGCGGTCCGCCGAGCGGGCCCTGGCCCGGGCCGGGGCGGACGTCACGGTGACCGCCGACCTGGACGCCGCCGCCGAATGCGACGGCCTGGTGGTGCCCGGCGTCGGCGCGTTCGCCGCCTGCATGACCGGCCTGCGCGGCATCGGCGGCGAGAAGGTGATCGCGAGCAGGCTGGAGCGGGGGCGCCCGGTCCTTGGCATCTGCGTCGGCATGCAGGTCCTGTTCGCGGCGGGTGTCGAGCACGGGGTCCGCACCGACGGGTGCGGGGTCTGGCCAGGCACCGTCGAGCGCCTGGACGCGCCGGTGCTGCCGCACATGGGCTGGAACACGGTGGCCGTGGCGCCGGGTTCGGCGCTGTTCGCCGGGATTCCGGCAGGCACGCGGTTCTATTTCGTGCACTCCTACGCGCTGCGGATGGCCGACGCGGACCCGCTGCTTGAGGCGGGCGCGAAGATCACCGTGACCGAGCACGGCGAGCCGTTCGCCGCGGCCGTCGAGCAGGGTGTCGTCGCCGCGACCCAGTTCCACCCGGAGAAGTCGGGCGACGCCGGAGCCGCGGTCTTGTCTAACTGGCTGGAGGCCCTGTGAGTGAACTGATCTTGCTGCCGGCCGTCGACGTGGCCGGCGGGCAGGCGGTCCGGCTGGTGCAGGGCGCCGCCGGGAGCGAGACGTCCTACGGCGACCCGGTGACGGCCGCGCTGGCGTGGCAGGAGGCCGGCGCGTCCTGGGTGCACCTGGTGGACCTGGACGCGGCGTTCGGGCGCGGGTCGAACGCGCCGCTGCTGGCGGAGGTCGTCGGCAAGCTCGACATCGCGGTCGAGATGTCCGGCGGGATCCGCGACGACGAATCGCTGGCCCGCGCGCTGGCGACGGGCTGCGCCCGGGTGAACATCGGGACCGCCGCGCTGGAGAAGCCGGAATGGGTCCGCTCGGTGATCGGCAGTCACGGCGATAAGATCGCCGTCGGCCTCGACGTGCGCGGCAGCACGCTGGCGGCGCGCGGCTGGACGTCCGAGGGCGGCGAACTCTACGAGACCCTCGAGCGGCTCGACGCCGAGGGCTGCGCCCGGTACGTTGTCACCGACGTGCTGAAGGACGGGACGCTGCGCGGGCCGAACCTCGGCCTGCTGCGCGACGTCTGCTCCCGGACCTGCGCGCCGGTGGTGGCCAGCGGGGGAGTGTCGTCGCTCGGCGACCTGCGCGCGCTGGCGTCGTTGGTGCCCGTCGGAGTGGAAGGAGCGATCGTGGGCAAGGCCTTGTACGCTGGCGCGTTCACACTTCAGGAAGCCCTCGCCGAGGTGGCGTCGGCGGTGGCGCCATGAGCCCGGCGCGGCGGCGGGTGTCCTCCGGCGGGCCGTTCGAGGAGGCCGTCGGCTACTCCAGGGCGGTCGCGGCGGGGGACTTCATCTTCGTCAGCGGGTGCACCTCGATGACGGACGGCAAGGTCGTCTTCGACGGCGACATGGCGAAGCAGACCGAGCAGGCGCTGCTGAACGCGAGCGCGGCGCTCGAGCAGTTCGGCGCCAGCCTCGCGGACGTCGTGCAGACCCGGATCTACGTCACCGACATCTCCCGGTGGGCGGAGGCCGGGGAGGCCCACCGGCTGGCCTTCGAGCAGGCCCCGCCGGCCGCCACCATGGTCCAGGTGGCCGCGCTGATCGACCCGCGGCTGCTCGTCGAGGTCGAGGTGGTCGCGCACCGGGAGTTCTCCCCGGACGCGGACGAGGCGGAGCCGGACGAGAGCGAGCCTCCTCCTGATGCGATTCGCCTGGACGAGCCAAGCACGGACGACAGCATTTGACCGTCGCGGTGCGGGTCATTCCCTGCCTGGACGTCGACGGCGGGCGGGTGGTCAAGGGCGTGAACTTCCGCGACCTGCGGGACGCGGGCGACCCGGTCGAGCTGGCCGCGCTGTACGACTCCGAGGGCGCCGACGAGCTGACGTTCCTCGACATCACCGCCTCGAGCGGCGGCAGGCAGACCATGTACGACGTGGTGCGGCGCACCGCTGAGCAGGTGTTCATCCCGCTCACAGTGGGCGGCGGCGTGCGGTCGTGCGCGGACGTGGACGCGCTGCTGCGGGCCGGCGCCGACAAGGTCTCGCTGAACACCGCCGCGATCGCCAGGCCCGCCCTGCTCGGCGAGGCGGCGCGGCAGTTCGGGTCGCAGTGCGTGGTGCTCTCGGTGGACGCCCGCCGGGTGCTGGCG
>NZ_JBARCR010000134.1:0-7575 GCF_049794275.1 Trebonia sp. | reverse complement strand
GGATCTCGACCCGGTCGGGAAACGTACCCACGGAAAGCCGCACCTCTCCGCTGTCGGTGTACTTGATGGCGTTGGACAGCAGGTTACGCAGGATAGCGGTCAGCGCCATCTCGTCGGTCAGGATGGTAGCGGGCACGCCGTCGGCGCTGACCACTACGGTGACTGGCTTGTCTTCCGCCATCGGCCTGACGAGGCCGTGCAGCGCGGCGAGCAGCGCCGGCAGGCTGACCTCCGACGGCTCGATGACGAGCTGCCCCGACTCCGCCTTGGCGACGTCGAGGAGGTCGTTGACCAGGGTGAGCAGCGTGCCCGTCGAGTTCCTGATCAGGCCCACCTGGTACAGCTGCTCGGGACCGAGCCCGCCGCCGGGTTCGGCGAGCAGCCTGGTCAGCCCCAGGATTGAGTTCAGCGGCGTCCGCAGCTCGTGGCTGAGGTTGGCCCAGAACCTGTTCTTCGACTCCGAGGCGAGGCGCAGCTCCTCGGACTTCTCGTCGAGTTCCCTGTAGAGCGCGACGACGCCCCTGTTGGTCTGCTCGAGTTCGTCCGACAGCTCGCTGTAGAGGGCCATCACCCCGCGGTTGGTCTCCTGGAGCTCGGCGTTGAGCAGCAGCAGCTGTTCCTTCTGCTGCGTGACGTCGTCAAGCGCCGCGATGAGGTCCTGATTCTGCCGTCGCAGCTCCTCAAGCGACGACTCGGGCACCAGGGCCGCTAGCTGCTCGCGGAGGACGCGTTTGTCCGGCGCGATGTGCGGCGGGCGCCGCTTGGTCATCCGGATGAGCTTTCCCCTGGCCTGCACGGTGTCCATCAGGCGAGTCGCCGCGACCATCCCGTCCTTGGGCGGTTCGCCGTCGACCGTGACGGTGACCACCAGGCTGGCCTGGTCCGCCCCGAACGCGATGACAGCGGTCTGCCCGGCGGTGACCGTGCTGCGGCATATCTCGCTGAGCGCGGTCGCGACCCGGACCTGATCCTGCTGCTCAAGGGCGAGCCCGGCGGCCAGCTCGCGGCCGAGCCGGCGCGCGGCGAAGACCCCGGGCAGGTCCCGGACGTGCAGGTGCGCGAACTCATCGTCTGTCATGGCTTGAGCACCAGCACGCCGGCGTCGTCGCGGCGTGTCCCGGCCTCCGCGAGCAGCGCGGCGGCGATGACGAGCGGGTCCCTCGCGTTCAGCCCAGGGAGGGCCCCCGGTTCCCAGCGGGTGCTGATGCCGTCAGAATGCAGGATGATCGCCGCGCCGCGCGGAGCGGTGTACTCGAACTGGCGGATCGTCCGCGCCTGGTGGCCAGCGATCCCCGGTACCGAGAGCATGCTCCGGCGGGTGCCGTCGGCCAGGATCACCGCCGCGATGTTGCCAAGGCCCGCGAACCTGATGACCTCGCCGGCCACCTGGACGACGCCGATGGCGCCGCCGCGGGTACCGGCTATCCTGCGGTGCGCGCGCTCGACAAGCGCGGCGGGTTCTGCCGCTGGGTCCTCGAGGACCGCGGCCACCCCCTGCGCCGCGGCCGTCGCGGCGAGCGGGCCGTGGCCGAGTCCGTCACAGAGCACGCCGGTCACGCCGGCTTCGGTCTCCGCCGCGCCGAAGACGTCGCCGCAGTCGGTCTCGCCGGCGATCGGCCGGACCAGGCCGGCCTGGCGGACGGCGTAGTCCCGTGGCGCGGGCCAGAACCTGGCCACCAGCGCCGTGCCATGGCCAGGCACCGAATACAGGTCGCAGAAGTCGGCGAGCCTGTTGATCGCGCCGAGCCCGATGCCCAGGGTGCCGCTGGTGGAATGGCCGTCGCGCAGCGCGGCGCCGGAGTCACGCAAACCGGGTCCGGCGTCGATGGTCACCAGCTCGATCCCTGGTCTGTCGCCATCCCTGGTGATCCGCAGCAGCATGGAGCCCTCGCGGGCATGCTTGTGCAGGTTGGAGGCTGCCTCCGTCACCGCGAGCGCGAGCTCGTCGCCGCGGTGTGCGGGGAACCCGAGCCGGGCCGCCAGTGCGAGGGCGGCGCCGCGGCAGGCGGCGGCGGAGCTGGGATCCTCGACCCGCAGCCAGCGCAGGTCGCCGGGCGCCTGGGCGGTCAGCGACCGGTTCACCGTGACCATTTGACGACCACGACGCTGGTCCCGGCGCCCGGCTTTGAGGTCAGCTCGAACTCGTCGACGAGACGTCGCGCGCCGGACAGCCCGAGCCCGAGTCCGGTACCCGTGGTCCAGCCGTCGGTGAGCGCCAGCTCGATGTCGGGGATGCCGGGGCCTTCGTCCGTGAAATAGAGCTTGATACCCACCCGCCCGTTGGCCGACTTGACGACCTCCACCCGGGCCGCGCCGCCGTGCCCGTGGACCAGGGTGTTGCGCGCGAGCTCGCTCGCGGCCGTCACCAGCTTGGTCTGGTCCACCAGGGAGAGCCCGTTGTCGGCCGCCGCGTTCCTGACGAACTGGCGGACGCGCACCACGTCGTCTCCTGACTGGATGGGCAGCTCATCCATCAGGACTTTCCGTTCAGGAGCTCCAGGCCCTTCTCGGCGTTAAGCGCGGTGCGCACACCGCCAAGGGACAGGCCGAGCTCGGTGAGCGTGATCGCCACCGCAGGCCGCATGCCGACGAGGACCGTCTCGGCGTCGAACAGCCGCGAGATCGATCCGATCGTGGTCAGCATCCGGCCGATGAAAGAGTCAACGATCTCGACGGCGGTGATGTCGATGAGCACGCCGTGCGCTCCGGTGGCGCCCAGCTCGTCGGCCAGGTCTTCCTGGAGGCGGATGACGCTGTCGTCCTGCAAGTCGATCTGGATGGAGACGAAGAGGATTTCCCCGATCTTGAGGATCGGCACCCGTTCCATTAGGCGGGCACGACTTTCAGCCCGGCCTGGCGCAGCGCGAGGGCGAGCGCATCGGCGAGCGTCGCCTTGGTGGCGATGTCGCCGAACTCGATGCCGAGCGACACGATCGTCTGCGCGACCTGCGGCCGGATGCCCGAGATCGTGCACTCCGCCCCGAGCAGGCGCGCCGCGCTCACCGTCTTCAGGAGATGCTGCGCCACCTCAGTGTCCACCGTCGGCACGCCGGTGATGTCGATCACCGCGTGGTCGGCGCCGGTGGCCACCAGGGTGTCGAGGAGCTTCTCCATCACAAGCTGGGTGCGCGCCGAGTCGAGCGTGCCCACGAGCGGCACCGCGATGATGCCGTCCCACAGCCGCACGACAGGCGTGGACAGCTCGAGCATGGCGGCGGACTGGTCGGCGATGATCTGCTCACGCGCGGAAGAGTACGCCTCGAAGGTGCGCAGCCCGAGGTCGTCGACCATGCGAGAGAGCGAGTAGAACTCGGGCACCAGGTCGGCGGAGTCGGCCACCAGCTCGTAGACGGCCTCCTTGAGGGAGAACACGCCAATCGCGGTCTCGCTGGGCGAGAAACCGTCTCGCGCTCGGCCCCGGGACAGCTCGTCAAGCGTCGCCGTCAGCTCGCCGGCGGCATGCTCGTCCGCCCCGGACAGCACCCGCACGATCAGCGCGTACAGGTCTTCCAGTTCGCGTCGCACTTCCTCCCGCGACGTCCGGCCGCGAACCCCCGCCACGACCAGGTCAGTCCAGCGGCCGACAACCTTGTCATGGTGGTCGCGCAGGTATGCCGCCATGCGCTCGCTTGTACCGTCAACATCCATGGGTGAGCATCCTACGCGTAAGTAACCAGGGAGCGGCGATTTCTGCCATCAGGCTACATCGCCAGGCTAGCGAGCCGCCTCTTCACGTCCCCGGCCGCCGTCGGCCGATCCCAGCGACATGTACAGCCGGACGACTGTCCCGTTCTCGTCGGAGTTCAGTTCGACCCGGTCGCAGACCTGGTGCACGAGCCACAGGCCGTGCCCCCCTGAGGCGTTGGGCGGCGGCGGCTGACGGCCCACCATCGGGTCGGTGATGACCCCGCGATCGCGGATCTCGCAGACGAGTTCGGTCGCGTTGGACCTGATCTCCATCGACCCGGTCGAATGGGCGTGCCGGACGGTGTTCGCGGCGACCTCGCTGACGGCGATCACGAAGTCGATGACACGGGCATCGGGCAGGCCGGCTTTCCTGGCCTGTCGTTCCGCCAGGGCGCGTACCTCCGACAAGTTATTGCTGTAAAGGAAGGGCATGTCAGGCTTTCGCCGCGGGTAGATCGGTTTCCGGGACAGATCATAGCCGTGCTGGCTACGCACGTGCTTCCCTCGTTACCCGGTGGCAAACGCTGTATCACGTATGCCACCGAAGGCAGCAGCGGCGGGAACGGGAAGCGCCACGCGTCCGTTCTGAATACTTATTCTCCTCAGCCGACGAGCGTCTTGACCGCCGCCGTCATCTCCGCGACCGCCTTCTTCGCGTCGGCGAAGTACATGCTGGTCTTGGGGTTGGCGTACAGCTCGTTGTCGATGCCGGCGTAGCCGGTGCCCATGGAGCGCTTGACCACGATGATCGACTGCGCCTGGTCGACGTCCAGGATCGGCATGCCGGAGATCGCCGAGCCGGGCCTGCGGGCGGCCGGGTTCGTCACGTCGTTCGCGCCGATCACGAGCGCCACGTCCGCCCGCGGAAACTCCGGGTTGATCTCATCCATCTCCTTGAGCTGGGGATACGGCACGTTCGCCTCGGCGAGCAGGACGTTCATGTGACCGGGCATCCGGCCCGCGACCGGGTGGATCGCGTAGCTGACCTCGATACCGCGGTCCTCGAGCAGCGCCGCCAGCTCGGCGACGCCGTGCTGCGCCTGGGCCGCGGCCAGCCCGTAGCCGGGCACGATGATGACCTTGGAGGCGTAGGCGAGCTGGATGGCCGCGTCGTCGGCGGCGATCGACCGGATCTGGGCGTCGCCGGCCACTACCGCCGCGACCGCAGTGTCACCGGTGCCGAAGCCGCCGAGCATGATGTTGGCGAGCGACCGGTTCATCGCGTCGGCCATCAGCTTGGTGAGAATGCCGCCCGAGGCGCCGACGAGCGCCCCGGCTATGATCAGCGCCCAGTTCTGGATGACGAACCCGGCCATCGCGACCGCGGTGCCGGTGAACGCGTTGAGCAGCGAGATCACCACCGGCATGTCTGCGCCGCCGATCGGCAGCACCATCAGCACGCCGAACGCGAGCGAGGCCAGCACCACCAGCAGCAGCGCGGGCAGGCTCGCCGTGGTCAGCATGAACGCCGCCGACCCCAGCGCCACGACGACGAGCGCGAGGTTGATCGCCCGGCCGCCCTTGATCAGCACCGGCGAGCCGGTAATGAGGCCCTGGAGCTTGCCCGCGGCGATCAGCGACCCGGTGAACGTCACCGAGCCGATGAGCACGTCGAGCACCGTGAAGACCGTGGTGCTGCCGAGCACGCCGCCCGCGGCCGACTCGTCGTGGATGTAGCTGTAGATCGCGACCAGCGCCGCGGCGCCGCCGCCGACCGCGTTGAACATGGACACGAGCTGCGGCATGGCGGTCATCTGCACGGTCCTCGCGGACCACAGGCCGGCCGCCGCGCCGAGCAGGGCGCCGACGATCAGCACGGTCCAGCCGACCGCGGTGACGGTGCCTTCGTGGATCAGCAGGACCAGCGTGGCGATGACCGCGATCACCATCCCGGCCGTCGACACCTGGTTGCCGCGCCTGGCGGTGGCCGGCGAGTTCATCAGGTGCAGGCCGACGACGAAGCAGGCGGCCGCGAGCACGTAGACGAGCTGGATGCTGTTGGTGAAAGTGGTCATGACCGCACGCTCTCCCGCTGCTCCGCCCCGCCGGCGGCCTCGGCCGGCTGGGGCGCTGGGGCTGCCTTGGCCGGCGCGGGTGCGGCCTTGCGGCGGAACATCTTCAGCATCCGGCCGGTGACCACGTAGCCGCCGACCACGTTCGCGGCGGCGAAGAACGCGGCCACGAACGCGAGGATGTAGCCGACGGCGTTGTGCGCGGTCAGGCCGATGAGCAGCGCGCCCACTATGACGATCCCGTGGATCGAGTTGGCCGCCGACATCAGCGGCGTATGCAAGGTCGCGGGCACCTTGCCGATGACCTCGATGCCGACAAGCAGCGCCAGCACGAAGATGGTCAGGTCAGTTACCAGCGCGGTCGACATCGTCGGCTCCTCCGGTTCGGTCGGCGGGACGCAGCAGCTTCGCCACGGCCGGGTGCACGACCTGGCCGTCATGGGCGACGACGACCCCGGCTTGGATCTCGTCGGCCGGGTCGATGACGAGCGCGCCGTCGGTGACCATGGACAGCAGCAGCGCGGAGATGTTCCGCGAGTAGGCGTTGGACGCGGCGGTCGGCACGCTCGACGGCAGGTTCTGCGCGCCGATGATCGTGACGCCGTTCTCCGTCACCACGGTCTCGCCGGGCACCGATCCTGCGACGTTGCCGCCGAGTGCGCTGGCGCCCATGTCCACGATCACCGAGCCGGCGGCCATCGCCTTCACCGCGTCCTCGGTGACGAGCAGCGGCGGCCTGCGGCCGGGCACCTGCGCCGTGGTGATCACCACGTCGTGCCGCGCGATGTGCGCGGTCAGCTCGGCCTGCTGGGCCTGGCGTTCCTCGGCGGTCAGCTCGCGGGCGTAGCCGCCCTGGCCGGCGCCGTCGCTGACGGCCGTGAGCTCGATGAACGTGGCGCCGAGCGACTCCACCTCGCCTTTGGACGCGGGCCGCACGTCGTAGCCGCTGACCTGGGCGCCGAGCCGCCGCGCGGTGCCGATCGCCTGCAGGCCGGCGATCCCGGTGCCGAGCACGAGGAACTTGGCGGGCCGCGCCGTGCCCGCGGCGGTGATCAGCAGCGGGAAGAACCTGCCGTACGCTCCGGCCGCGATCAGCGTGGCCTTGTAGCCGGCCACGTTCGCCTGCGACGACAGCGCGTCCATCGCCTGGGTGCGGGTCAGCGTGCGCGGCAGCCCGTCCAGGGAGATCGCGGTCACGCCCTTGCCCGCGAGGGTCGCCGCCAGCGCGGGCTCGATGAGAGGCGACAGCATGCCGATCACCGTCTGGCCGGCCAGGAGCCTGCCGACCTGTGTCTCGTCTGGCCTGGTCACCGTCAGGATGACGTCCGCCGTCGCGTACAGGTCATCGGTCTTGACTATGCTCGCCCCGGCCTTGCTGTAGGCGCTGTCAGGGAACCAGGCGCCGTCTCCGGCACCCTGCTCGACCAGCACCTCGAGACCGGCCTGCGTCAGCCGCGGCACGGTCTCAGGGACCACGGCGACGCGCCGTTCGCCGGGCGCGCTCTCCTTAACGACAGCCACCTTCATCGGTGTGACCTTCTCATATAGGCACCCCATGCTTCGCTGTTCTGCGCGGTTTAACCGCGTTTCGACCCTAAACCGCGGTGGCCCGTGAGCGGTAGGACCAAAGGCCGTACGCTTCGCTAACGAGATGCGCGTCACAAGCCGGCTTAAGTGTTGTTGGTGCCCGGCGCAGACAGGGACCCGGCGCTCGCCTCCGTCCTGAGCAGGTCGCTTACCTTATCCCCAGCCGCGACGACCGCCCCGGCGTGCAGCCGCCCTGGCGACCGGGTCAGCCGCTCGATCGGGCCCGATACGGAGATGGCGGCGAGCACCTTGCCACCCGCGCCGCGGACGGGGGCGGACACCGAGGCGA
>NZ_JBARCR010000133.1:0-15965 GCF_049794275.1 Trebonia sp. | reverse complement strand
GCTTTGTTCCGTTTGAGGTGGCCCTACGGAGGCACAAGTGGTCTGGCAGGCTAAAACGGCCTGTCGAGAAGCTAGTGTGCCCGTCAGAGGTGGGTGGCATGGAAATCAAGATGGTGCTTGACCTTCCCCGAGATGCCGTCAGCGTGCCCGTAAGCCGCCAGGTTCTCGACAGCTGCCTGGAGACTCTCGGAGTCAGACCGGATACGCGCGCCGACATTGCCTTGGCGCTCAGCGAGGCCTGTGCCAACGTCATCCAGCACGCAGGGCCCGGTGAGGAGTACGAGGTGCAGGTGAGCGCCAAGAACTGCCGGTGTGCCATCGAGGTTGTCAACGCCCGCAGCCGGGATAGCGAGCCTGCGTGGAACGGCAGCAGCACCGCTACCCTCGAAGACGGCCGCGGGCCCGGCGAGGAACAGTCTGACTGGTTTGCCCTCCCCGACGACCCGGTCTCCGCGACCGCTGAGCACGGCCGTGGCCTGAAGATCATTGACGCAGTGGCCGACAACCTGCAGCTAACGAGCAACCATCGACAGGGTACGACTGTCCACTTCGAAAAGACGCTGGAATGGCTACCCGGAGCAGCCGGGCAGCAGCTGTTTAACGCCGATGGCGCCGCCTGATATCCACTTGGTCCGTCAGCTGTGAGGTGGAGCAAATGGAGATTTCCCTAGAGGACGTGCGGCACGCGCTCGTTGAGCTGGGCAGGCTGCGATTCGGGGAAATGCAGGTCGAAGACGCGATCCGGGAGATCGTAGAGACGACACACTCGATGTTCGCCGTCGACGGAGCGGGCCTGATGCTCTGCGACTCGGCGCAGCACCTGCGCAGCGTGGCGGCCTCGGACGACAGGTTCGCGCACCTGGAGGAACTTCAGATCCGCCACCAGGAAGGCCCGTGCATCGAGGCGTTCGATACCAAAGAACTAATCGGTGCCACTGACCTGGAACAGGACGACAGGTGGCCCCTGTTCAGCAAGGCCGCCGTCAATCGGGAAGTCCGGGCCGTGCTCGCCAGCCCGCTGCCCTACAACCAGGATGCGGTCGGCGTCGTCGCGGTGCTATCAGAACGCAGCCGCCCGTGGTCGCCCGCCAACGAGCTGGCGCTCCTCGCGTTCACCGATCTCGCGGCCCTGCTGATCGCCAGCATCATCCAGGGCGAACAGCAGTCTGAGCTCGCCGGCCAGCTGCAGGGAGCGCTGAACTCGCGGCAGGTGATCGAGCAGGCCAAGGGAGTCCTGATGGGCACGCAGGGAATTTCGGCGCGTGCCGCGTACGAACAGCTCAGGTCGAGAGCCAGAGCAGAGCGCCGTAAGCTCCCCGTGGTCTGCGCCGAGGTGGTTCAGGGCGCGGTGCGGCTGCCCTGAATTCGGCCGGACGTTGTATGCTGATCAGGCCGTTACGAAGCCGCCAAGAACCACGCGGCCCGCGTCACGTCGGCGCTGTCCCCGCGTCTCGCACCGAGAGATTGAGACGCCTCCTGAGAGCAGTCGGCAATAGCCCGAGATACCTCTGCTTCACAGGAGAATTCGATGATCATTCTTGGTCTTATCCTGCTCATCGTCGGCTTCGTTGCGAAGATCGCCATCCTCTGGACGATCGGCATCATCGTGCTGGTCGTGGGCCTCATCCTCGTCCTCCTCGGGGCGGTGGGCCATGCCGTTGGCGGACGTCGGCACTACTGGTAGCCGTCCGCCGGTGATGATACGGGCAGGCGGGCCCTGCGGTCAGCGGACAGCCGGGCCCGCCCGCGCCGCCGGGCGTGGATGTGGGTAGCCGCGTGTGTGCAGCGCCGTCGGCACAGCCCCCGGTTTTCGAGGCGGTCGTGACCGGCGAGACAGTGATCGTCCTGCTCCGCGGTGAGCTGGACGTGACCGTCGAGGGCTTTCTGTATGGCCGCCTGTCGTGGATCCGTGAGATGAGGCCTAGCCGGCTCGTCTTCGAGACAGCGCAGGTCACCTACCTGGACTGCGCGTCTGCGCGGCTCATCGCTGGCACCGGTGAGTGGCTTCCGGCGGGCGTCAAGCCGGTCGTGAGCCGCCCATCGCTGATTGTGCGTCGAGTCCTGCAGGCTAGCGGCATCGGCGCGCTCTGTGAGCTTGGGTCCTAACGCGGCCGAGTTCGCCTCGCGCAAAGCGTTTGAACGTCCCTTCTGAGAGCAGTTAGGCATGCCGAGAGTAATCCGCGAATAGGAGACTTCGGTGATAATCCTCGGTCTTATCCTGCTCATCATCGGTTTCGTTGCGAAGATCGCCATCCTTTGGACGATCGGCATCATCGTGCTGGTCGTGGGCCTCATCCTCGTCCTTCTTGGGGCGGTGGGGCACGCCGTAGGCGGCCGTCGGCATTATTGGTAGCCGTCGACAGGTAATGGTGCGGGGGCGCGGGCCCGGCGGCCAATCGGCCGGCCGGGCCGGCGGCCTGTTTAGGGCAGCAGCGGATTAGTTCAGTGCTCCCACCACGGCCTGCCCCGTCTGCTCCCGGCCGATTCCCGCGCCGGTTCCCGCGGCGCCTGGGCATGGGGCGGCAGGGCAGCCGCATGCCGCGGCTGGGTCCGCTGGGGCGGCTGGGCCTGATGGGGCAGCATGAACTCCGGCAGGTCGGGTTCGCCGCGCCGCAGGTCCTGGCGGGACCCGACCTTCGCGTAGCCGAGGAACAGGATTCCGCTGACCAGCGTGACCAGGATCCACGTCAATTGGCCGTTGATCCGGGTCCAGTCGTTGAATCCGTGCAGGATGGCGGCCACTACCACGCCGATCCAGGCGACCTGGTACCAGCGGTATTTGCCGGTCACCGCCAGCCCGATGAAGTACCCGGTCAGGCCGGCCCAGCAGGCGTGGCTGATCGGGTCGGTGACGAAGCGCCAGACGAAGTTGAGGATGAAGTACAGCACGGGCCCGATCAGCGCGGCGAAGATCGAGGTCGACGGCGCGTGTCCGCTCTGGATCAGGTGCACGATGCTCGGGATGGCGCCCTGGACCGTCTGGTAGAACTCTTCGACACCGTTCACCGTGAAGTACCTGACGACCTCGCCCGCGCCGAAGACCAGCCCGCTGACCGCCCCGATAAACAGGTAATCGCGCGGCGTGAGTCCCCGCTGGCCGCGGTAAATCAGCGCGACCACCAGCACCGGCAGTGCCTTGGCGATCTCCTCGGGCAGGCCGATCGTGACGATGCTGGGCAGCAGGCTCGCGTTGGTCGCGTGCAAGGAGGTCTCCAGCGCCACCGCCAGCGGCACCTCCGTCAGCAGCGCGAACACCGTCACCAGCAGCAGCATCAGCCTCGTCACGTGCATCGGCCTGATGATGACGCCGAGCAGCAGCAGCCAGGCGACGGCGAAGTACGCGGCGAAGATCCACGCGGCCGCGTCGAACGTGGTGGTCGTGGCGCTGGAGCCCACGATGTACAGCGCGATCGACGGCACGCAGATCAGCGCGAGGAACAGCAGCACCGGGAAGCTGCGCAGCGAATGGTGCCGGTACCAGTCACCGAGCGGCAGCAGGTCGCTGAGCCGGTCGGCGTCGGCCGTCTGGCCTGGCGGGGCGGACGGAGAGAGCGGAGTATGCAACGTCGCCCCCGTGCTCTGGCCGGCAGCCGAGGTCCGCTACCGGACGCTATTGCTCATCATGGTAAATCGCGGCGTTGTCGGCGGACCCGGCTGCCCGGTAGCCGGTCACGCAGCCGGGTCTTCCGCTACGCTCACCAGCTCCAGGCCAAGATTGCGTACCAGCTCGAGGACGCCGTACAGGTGAGCCTGATCGCGGATCTCGCCGACGAGGACGGTCAGCTCCCTGCCAGGTTCCAGGGCCAGCCCCTCGAAGGCCGACCCGAGGCGCTCAGTCAGGCGGCCCCGGATGGCGATCCGGTACCTGGTCGGCTCCATGTGCCCTCCCGTGCTGCGTGGACTGCTCCCACCCTGGCCCCGAAGCGGGTGGCCGGGCATCACCCGAGGCCTTTTTCACCCAGGTGAATGCGCAGGCGGGGATATGATTTGCCACGGCCTTACTGGACCGAGGCAACGGAGTCGGCCGTGGGTCCGATCGTCGCTACGAAGCTGCACGTCCCTGAGCTACTGGCGGGCCGGGTTTCGCGGCCGAGCCTGGTCGCGGAGCTGCGCGCCGCCGCCGCCGTGCGGCTGGTCCTCGTCTCGGCGCCGGCGGGCGCCGGCAAGACCACCGTGCTGGCGAGCTGGCGGGCGGACCCCGCCGAACAGCGCCCGTTCGCCTGGCTGTCACTGGATAGCCGGGACAACGACCCGGTTCGCTTCTGGACTTACGTGCTGGCGGCGTTGCGCACTGTGGCACCTGATCTGGGAGCCGGGGTGGACGACGCGCTGCTGTCAGCCGCCGGTGACCTGACCGAGCTCGCGCTGCCGTTGCTGGTCAACGCGCTCACGTCGGTGCCGGAACCGATCGTGCTGGCGTTCGATGACTATCACGCGATCAGCAACGCCGATGTGCACCAGTCGATGGACTTCCTCATCGATCACCTTCCCCGGACAGTGCAAGTGGCGGTGGCCGGGCGCAGCGACCCGCCGCTGGCGCTGGCGCGGCTGCGGGCGAGCGCCGAACTGCTCGAGGTGCGGGTGGACGATCTGCGGCTAAGCACCGAAGAGACCACGGCGTTGCTCAATGGGTCGCTGCGGCTGGGATTGACGCAAGAGCAGGTCCGCATGCTGCGCGAGCGCACGGAGGGATGGGCGGCCGGGCTGCAGCTGGTGGGCCTGTCGCTACGGGGCCGCGCGAACCGCGAACGCTATATCGCCTCGTTCGCCGGCGATGATCGCCAGATCGTCGATTACCTGATGGCCGAGGTGCTGGACCGGCAGACTCCGGGGGTGCGCGAGTTCCTGCTGCGCACCTCGATCGCGGCGCGCCTCACCGGTTCGCTGTGCGACGCGCTGCTTGACCGCACCGACTCCGCGCGGAGGCTGGTGGAGCTGGAGCGCGCGAACCTGTTCCTGGTCTCGCTTGACGAGCGCCGTCAGTGGTACCGCTACCACCACCTGTTCGGCGACCTGCTGGTCCACGAGCTGTCGCTGGCCATGCCGGATGAGGTGGTGCAGCTGCACCGCCGGGCATACGAGTGGCATCTGCGCGAGGGGCTGGTGGCCGAGGCGATCACCCACGCGATCGCCGCGGGCGATCACAGCCAGGCCGCCGAGTTGATCGCGGCGAGCTGGCTGGACTTCGTCAACCGCGGCGAGCTCGCGACGGTCGAGGCCTGGACCAGGGCGCTGCCGCCGAAGCTGGCCGAGTCCGACCCGCGACTGTGCCTGGCCCGTGCCTGGATGCTGCTGGTTCTCGGGCGCCCAGGCGACGTGGAGGCGGAGGTGCGCGCGGCCGAGCGGGGAACGCTGCCCGGGCCGCTGGCCGACGGTTCGAGCTCGGTCGCCTCCAGCGCCGCACTGGTCAGGACCTCGGCGCGGCTGCTGCTTGGCGACGTGGGCGCGGCGGCGCAAAGCGCGGCGCTCGCCGCCGAGCTGGAGCCCGACACGACCGCGGTGTGGCGACCGCACGTGACCAACGCCCTTGGCATGACCGCATTCTGGTCGGGCGCCTTCGAGGAGGCCGAAGTCGCGTTCACGGAGACCGTGTCCGCTGGCGAGGCAGCCGGGTACTACGCGGCGGAGATCTACGCGCTCGGCTATCTGGCGGTGATCTCCGTCGAGCGCTCCGAGCCAGCCGAGGCGGGCCGGCGGGTGGCCGCGGCACGGGCCCTGCCCGGGCGGCTGGCCCTCGGTGAGCACTGGGTCACGGTAATGGTCGACTACGCCGCCGCCGAGCTCGCCCGCGCCGGCGGGGAGCTGCGGGAAGCCCGTGCCGAGACCGAACACGGGCTCAACATCGCCAGGCGCGGCGGGCTGCGGCTGGACACCGCGTACGGGCTGCTTGCGCTGGCGCGGATCGCCCAGCAGGCCGACGATACGGACGAGGCCAGGGAGCTGCGCGCCCGTGCGCAGCGCCAACTGGCCGCCTGCCCGGACCCTGGCTTCCTGCGTGCCTGGGCCGCGACAGAAGACTCGGCGGGCCAGAGGTCCGCGGCTGCCGCCGCCGACAGCGCCGACGAGCTCTCCGAACGCGAGCTCGCCGTGCTGCGGCTGCTGGCCTCGCGGCTTTCATTGCGGGAGATCGGGAACGAGCTGTACGTCTCGCTCAACACGATCAAGACCCACACCCGCAACATCTACGCCAAGCTCCGCGTGAGCAGCCGGGAACAGGCCGTGGCCCGTGCCCGCGAGTTCGGCTTGCTGGGGACAGGCAGATCACCCGGGTGAACGGGCCCGTGGGGTGATGACGGCTAGCCCGGCCCGGCGTACAAATGCTCACATGAAGCCTGTCACGTTCGGAGGCGCCTAATGGTCGCGCTTGATGGCAATTCGATCGGCGGCCTGCTGCTCGATGTGTTCGGAACGGACATGACCGCCGCCCTGACGACCTGCGCGACCTGCGGCGCTGTCGCCCCGGTCGCGGAGACGGTCGTCTACCTGCGCGTACCAGGGACCGTGATGCGCTGCCGCACCTGCGGCAGCGTGCTGATGGTCATCTCACAGATCCGGGGCATGAGCTGCGTCAATCTTGGCGGCATGACCGCACTCGAGTAAGCCGCCCGTGCATAACCGACCTGTGGGAGGACCGAATGACAGTGGCATGGGATCCCGTGACCAGTGATCACGTGGTACGCGCCCTTCAGGAGTACGACCAGTTGGGGCCTGAGAATTTCTTCGCGGCGCACGGCTTCGCCCCGACCACGACGTATGACCTGGTCTGGGACGAACGCCGCTACCCGCCGAAAGCGATCCTGGGCACCGCCTACGAGTTCGCCACGGGTCAGCGGCTGGCTTCTGGTGATTTCGAAGGCGGGAAGTCCGGCGCCGTCAAGGTGCTCGGGCAGCTGGGATTCACGGTGCGGGTGAGAGAAGCCACCTTACGTTCGGCATAAGAATGCGACCCCGCCTATGAAGGAAAGGTTTCCCATGTCCGAGCGACCGATCATCGTCTTCGACGTCAACGAGACCCTGCTCGACCTCGACTCGATCCGCCCGGTCTTTGACCGGATCTTCGGTGACCCGGCCGCGATGCGGCTGTGGTTCGCCGACCTGATCACCTACTCCGAGGCGCTCACGCTGGCCGGCGTGTATGTCCCGTTCACCGACATCGGCGGGGCGGTGCTGCGGATGCTCGCCGCCACCCGCGACCTGACGATCAGCGACGCCGACGCGGCCGAGCTGACCGACCGGTTCGCGACCATGCCGCCGCACCCGGAGGTGCCCAGTGCGCTGCGCCGCCTGCGCGACCACGGCTTCCGGCTGTTCACGCTGACCGACAACACCCTGGCGATTTCCGGGCGGCAGCTGGAGCGCGGCGGGGTGATCGATCTGTTCGAGCGCCGGTTCAGCGTCGATGAAACCGTCAAGCGGCACAAGCCGGCGCAGGAGGCGTACCAGTCGGTGGCCGCTGCGCTGGGGCTCGAGCCAGGGAACATCTGCCTGATCGCGAGCCACGTGTGGGACACGATCGGGGCCGGGGCGGCCGGCTGGCAGACCGCGCTGATCTTGCGCGAGGGCAACGCGCCGCTGGACGTCGGCCCGCAGCCGGACTACATCGGCAAGGACCTCGACGCGATCGCCGACCAGCTCATCGAGCGGTATCCCGCCGCGTCCTGACGGTGCCATCGGCGCGGCTCATGGCACGCCGGGTTACGCTGGCATCGTGAGGCCGGACGAACTCGCCAAGCTCGCGCGGCTGCGCCGCGCCCGCGACTTGATGGACCGCGAGTACGCGACCCCGCTCGACGTCGCCTCGATCGCCCATGTCGCGTGGATGTCGCCCGCGCACTTCCAGCGGCAGTTCCGCGCGGCGTACGGGGAGACGCCCTACGGCTACCTGATGACCCGGCGCATCGAGCGGGCGAAGGCGCTGCTGCGCCGCGGCGACCTCTCGGTCACCGAGGTCTGCATGGCAGTCGGGTGTACGTCGCTCGGCTCGTTCAGCGCGCGCTTCACCCAGCTGGTCGGTGAGACGCCGACGGCCTACCGGTCCCGCGACCACGGCACGCTCGCCGGCGTGCCGGGCTGCGTCGCCAAGGACATCACCCGCCCGAGCCACGGCCCGAGCAAGATGGGATAAGCACGACAGAGCACGGGCGGCTAGTGTTGCCAGCATGGATGTCACCCTTGCCCGTTGCTTCGTGCTAGTCCATGACCTGGATCTCGCACTGGCGTTCTATCGCGACACGCTCGGCCTCGAGCTGCGCATGGACGTCTCCAACGAGGGCTTCCGCTGGCTGACCGTCGGCGCGGCCGCCCAGCCCGACGTGGCGATCGTCCTCACGAACTACCTGAACGGCACCCCCGCCGACGCCGACGCGCTCGCCGCCCTCATCGCCAAGGGCGGGCTGAACGGCGTCCACTTCCGCACCGACGACCTCGACGCCACCTTCGAGAAGGTGCGCGCCTCCGGCGCCGACATCGTGCAGGAGCCGACCGATCAGCCGTGGGGCCCGCGGGACTGCGCCGTGCGTGACCCGTCCGGCAACCTGGTGCGCATCGACCAGAAGTAATCTCCGGCGCCCCCGGCGCCCCGGCGGCCTCACTGGTCCGCGAAAACGGCGGGGCGGGCGCTGCCCTAGTCCGAAAGCGTGAGCAGGGCGGCGACGGCGCTCTCGGCTTCGGGGGTGACAGGGAGGGCGACCGGATCCGGTGGCACGGTGGGCAAGACGCCGTCGGCTTCGTAGCGGGCGATCAGGCGCGGGTCGATGTACGAGCCGCGGGCCACGGCCGGCGTGTCGCCGAGCAAGTTCGCCACCTCGCGGACGCTGGCGGCGATGGTGCGCTTGCGGCCCGTCAGCGTCGCCGCGGGCCCGGCGTTCGCCAGCGCCAGCGCCATCAGCACGGTGGCGTTCCAGGTGCGGAATTCCTTGGCGGTGTAGTGGCCGCCGGCCTGCACGGCGATGTAGTTGCCCACGTCACGAGAGTGCAGGACGTGCCAGCGGCCGTCCTGCTCGTAGGACCACAAGGTGTCGGAGTCGTTGTCGCTGCGGGCCAGCGCCCTGATGGTGGACCGGACGAGATCGTCCTTGACGACAATCGTCCGCTCCTTGCCCCACTTGGCGGTGTAGTCGAACACGATGCCGTCGCGGGTGAAGCGCACGTGCTGCTTCCTGAGGGTGGTGGCGCCGTAGTGGTGGTCGAGGTCGGCGTACCGTTCCTCGCCGATGCGGAACAGGCCGAGGTCGATCAGCCGGACCACGCTGGCAACGACCCGGTCGCGGGTCAGGCCGCGGTGCCTCAGGTCCCGCGCGGTGGCCGTTCTCAGCCCGGGCAGCGCGCTGGCGAACCTGAGCATGTGCCCGAACTTCTGGGCGTCGCGCTGCTCCCGCCAGAGCTGGTGGTAGAGGTACTGGAGCCGGCCCTTGCTGTCGGTGCCCGTGGCCTGGATGTGGCCGAGCGGGTCCGGCGAGATCCAGACGTCGGCCCAGGCGGGCGGGATCCGGAGTGCCCGGATCCGCTCCAGCGTCGCGGCGTCGGTGATCTCCGCCCCGGCCAGGTCGAGGTACCGGAAGCCGTCCCCGGCCCTGACCCTGGTGATGCCGGGACCGTGCGGGTCGCTGCGCACCAGGCCGGGGACGGCGGCGGCCAGCGGCGGTGCTTCCTCGCTCATGAGAACACAGCGTAAGCGGACGCGGTCAGCTGGGCATGCGAGCGCTGATCACGGGTAGGACCGCCCGAGCGTGGATGACGGCTAGTTCAAGCGTGAACGGAGGAGTCATGGCCACCGACAAGCAGAAGGAAGCGGCCCGGCGGAACATCGAGAAGGCCAGGCAGGCGCAGAGCGACCGGGCGCACGGCAAGGACGTCCCGCGCAGCAGCGAGGGCCTGAGCACCGCGGAAAAGGACGAGCTGGGCGACCAGGAGTTCGCGTTCCCCGCTGAGCGCAAGGAGCCGCTCACCGACGCCCGGCACGTACGCAACGCGATCGCGCGGTTCGACCAGGTCGAGGGCGTGAGCGACAAGGAAAGGGACCAGGCCTGGAAACGGATCCTGGCCGCCGCCAAGCGGTACGACGTCGAGGTGTCCGAGTCCGACTGGCGGGACCTGGCCGAGGGCGGCAACGACCGCAAGCGGTAGCCGGCCGCTTGGGGCACGCCGGCGGTCGCGACCGCAACGGGTGCTGAGACGATACGACTGTGTGAGCCCCGACACCGAGGGAGTGGTCCGTGAGCACAACAGAAGTTACATCTATGCCCGGCCTCGACACCATTTCCGATCTGGCGGCGCAGCTGCGGGTCGACTCGATCCGCTGCTCCACCAGTGCCGGGTCAGGCCATCCCACCTCCAGCATGTCGGCCGCGGACCTGCTCGCTGTGCTGGTCGCCAGGCACCTGCGCTACGACTGGGACGACCCGGCGTTGCCGGCCAACGACCACCTGATCTTCTCCAAAGGCCACGCCTCCCCGCTGCTGTACTCGGTGTTCCGGGCCGTCGGCGTCGTCTCTGAAGACGAGCTCATCAACGGGTACCGCCGCTTCGGCCAGCGCCTCGAGGGCCACCCCACCCCGATCCTGCCCTGGGTGGACGTGGCCACCGGCTCGCTCGGCCAGGGCCTGCCCGACGGCGTCGGGGTTGCCCTCGCCGGCAAGTACCTGGACAAGCTGCCGTACCGGATCTGGGTGCTGTGCGGGGACAGCGAACTCGCCGAAGGGTCCATCTGGGAGGCGCTGGACAAGGCATCCCACTACCAGCTGTCCAACATGATCATCATGATGGACATCAACCGGCTCGGCCAGAGCGGCCCGACCGACCTCGGCTGGGACATCGAGGCCTACGCGGCCCGCGCCGCTGCGTTCGGCGCCCGGGTCATCGCAATCGACGGTCACGACCTGGCCGACATCGACGCGGCCTTCTCCGCCGCCGAAGCCGCGACCGCGGGCGACCAGCCGACGGTGATCCTCGCCAAGACGATCAAGGGCAAAGGCTTCTCCGAGGTCGAGAACAAGGAAGGCTGGCACGGCCGGCCGTTCCCGCCCGACATGGCCGAACGGGCGATCGCCGAGCTCGGCGGTGTGCGGAACCTGATCGTCCGCGGGCCGCTCCCGGAACCAGCTGCCGGAGCGGACGCCGGAGCAGCGGCCGCCGCCCCCGCCGGCGCCACCCTCCCGGACTACGCCGTCGGCGACAAGGTGGCCACCCGCAAGGCCTACGGCGACGCGCTCGTCGCGCTCGGCGCCTCCGACCCGAAAGTCGTCGCGCTCGACGGAGAGGTCAAGAACTCCACGTTCGCCCTGGAGTTCGCCACGGCCTACCCAGAGCGCTACTTCGAGATGTACATCGCGGAACAGCAGATGGTCGCCGCCGCCACCGGCCTCGCGGTCCGCGGCTACAAGCCGTTCGCGTCCACGTTCGCCGCGTTCTTCACCCGGGCCTACGACTTCATCAGGATGGGCGCCATCTCCGGCAGGGACGTGCGGCTGGCCGGCTCGCACGCCGGTGTCGAGATCGGCGCCGACGGCCCGTCTCAGATGGCTCTCGAGGACCTGGCGATGATGCGGGCGGTGCACGGCTCGACGGTGCTTTACCCGGCCGACGGCACCAGCACCGCCGTGCTGGTCAAGGCGATGGCCGCCACGCCGGGCATCAGCTACATGCGCACCACCCGCGGCGCCTACCCCGGCCTGTACCCGTCAGGGGAAACCTTCCCCGTGGGCGGCTCCAAGGTGCTCCGCTCCGGCGAGCGGGACGCGGTTACCCTGGTCGGCGCCGGCGTCACGCTGCACGAGTGCCTGGGCGCCGCCGATCAGCTGGCCGCGGAGGGCATCCACGTCCGGGTCATCGACTGTTATTCGGTCAAGCCGATCGACACCGCCACCCTCACGGCGGCGGCGCAGGCCACCGGCGGGTGCTTCGTGGTCGCCGAAGACCATCACCCGGAAGGCGGTCTCGGCGAAGCGGTCACCAGCGCCCTGGTCGCGGCCGGGCAGCAGAACCTGACGATCGCCCACCTCGCCGTCCGGGAGATGCCCGGCTCCGGGACCGGTGCCGAACTGCTCGCCTGGGCCGGCATCGACGCCGAGCACATCGCCGCGGCCGCCCGGGAGCTGGCCGGGGGTAGGTAACACGGCGGAGCTAGTCCGGGATGTCAAACGCCGCGAGTTTCCGCAAGCGGGTCACGATGTCCTCATGGACCTGACCGGGCGGCCGGGTGCCGTCGACGGCGAACATCCATTCCCGGCCCGCGTAGTACTCCAGCAGCGGGATGGTCTTCTCCCTGTAGACCTGCAGCCGGTGGGCGATGACCTCTGCACTGTCGTCGGAGCCCCGGCCGCGGGCTAGCAGGCGGCGGATCAGTTCCTCGTCAGGTACGTCCAGGTGCACGGCGGCCTGAACCTCGACGCCGAGCGGGTGAGCGACTTCAAATGCCGCCTTCGCCTGGTCCACAGTCCGGGGGAAGCCGTCAAGCACATAACCGCCGGACTCGGCCGCCGCGACGACCGGCTTGCGCAGCATGTCCAGGACCACGCTGTCCGGGACCAGGTCCCCGGCGTCGACGTAGGCCTTGATCGTCTGCCCGATCGAGGTCTGGTCCCTGACGTGCTGGCGCAGCAGATCGCCGCTGGAGATGTGCGTGATGTTGAACCGTTCGGCCAGCCGCTCGGCCTGGGTTCCCTTCCCGGAGCCGGGCGCTCCGATCAGCAGCAGCCGCATCGGTCACCTCGTCTTTCGTCACGGACGAGCTTACGCGTCCCCTACGAGGGCGCGCTGGCATCGCGATCGCCATCTCCGGCTACTCCCCGCGTGGTATCCCGGGACTCTGCGGTCTCCCCGCCGAGCAGCAGGAAGTCGCTTCTGCCGCACGACGACACCAGTGCCGCCGGCGGGCAGCATCGACATCATGACGACGACATCCGAGCCGTCCGCGGCGATCGAGGCACTGGGGCTTGGCAAGGCATTCGGCGCCGTCAAGGCGGTGGACGGGCTCGACCTGTCCGTACCTAGCGGAGGCGTGTTCGCCCTGCTCGGGCCGAACGGCGCGGGCAAGACCACCACGATTCGCATCTTCGCCACCTTGACCAGGCCGGACGTGGGCATCGCGCGAGTGCTCGGGCACGACGTCACAAGCGAGCCGCACGCGGTGCGCGCCGGGATCTGTCTCACCGGCCAGTTCGCCACCGTCGACCCGAGCCTTACCGGCACAGAGAACCTCGTGCTGCAGGGACGCCTGCTCGGGCTCACGCGCCGGGCTGCCAGGGCGCGGACAGCCGGGCTGCTGGACGCGTTCGGGCTGGCGGACGCCGCCGGGCGTCCGGTGCGCACCTATTCCGGCGGCATGCAGCGCCGCCTGGACATCGCCGCCAGCCTGGTGGTCGCGCCGGCGCTGCTGTTCCTCGACGAGCCCACGACCGGGCTTGACCCGTACAGCCGCATCCAGGTGTGGCAGGCGGTCCGCTGGCTGGTCACCCAGGGCACGACTGTCCTGCTGACCACGCAATACCTGGACGAGGCGGACCGGCTTTCTGACCGGATCGCGGTCATCGACCACGGCAAGGTCGTCGCAGAAGGCACGCCGGGGGAGCTCAAGTCCTCGGTGGGTTCCGGCGTGCTGCGCGTCGAGCTGGCGGACGCCCGTGATTCCGTTCTCGCCCGGCAGGTCCTTGGCGACGCGCTCGGCGTGCCCGTCACCCAGGGCGCGGACCCGGCGGTCCTGACCGCCAGGATCGACGGCCCGTCCGCGACCGACGCCGCGGCCCGCGGTCTCGCGCTGCTGTCCCGGGAGTGGACTGAGGTCGCCGGCTTCTCGCTCGGCCAGCCGAGCCTCGACGAGGTTTTCCTTGCCCTGACCGGCCACAGCGCCGCCCAGCTGGCGAACAGCGAGGAGCCGGCATGACCGCCGTCATCGCGCCGCCGGCGCTTACCGTGGCTAACCACGCCGCCGTGCGGCGCCCGCGGGTGCTGCGGGACACGCTCACCATGGCGTGGCGGGCGATGCTGCACATCAGGCGCGAGCCCGAGCTGGCGACCGACGCGATCTTCATCCCGGTGCTCTTCACGCTCTTCTTCACGTACCTGTTCGGCGGCGCGCTGTCCGGCTCGCCCCGCGAGTACCTGCGGTTCCTGCTGCCGGGAACACTGGTGCTGACGGTCCTGCTCATCACGGTCACCGCGGGCGTGAGCCTGAACACCGACCGCGCCAGGGGCACGCTCGACCGGTTCAGGTCGATGCCGATCTGGCAGCCTTCCGTCATCGTTGGCGGCCTGATCGGGGACATGGCACGGTACGTGCTCGCGACGTGCCTGGTCCTCGGGATGGGGCTGCTGATGGGCTACCGGCCGGCGGGCGGCGCGGGCGGCGTCGCGCTCGCGGTGGCGCTCATCCTGATCTTCGCCTTCAGCGTGTCGTGGGTCTGGACCGCGCTCGGCCTCGCGCTCAGGTCAGCGCAGGCGGTCACCGTCATCAGCTTCGCGGTGCAGCTGCCGCTGACGTTCGCGAGCAACGTGTTCGTCAGCCCGGCCACGCTGCCCGGCTGGCTGCGCACCTTCGTCGACGTGAACCCGGTTAGCCACCTGGTCACCGCCGAACGGGCCCTGATGGCGGGGACGTGGGCGGCCAGCCAGGTCGGCTGGGTGCTGCTGGCGTCCGCTGCCCTGACCGCCGTCTTCGGTCCGCTGACCATGCGGCTGTACCGCGCCGGCCAGGGCGGGAGCTAATTGACCTGGATCGCGTAGACAACCGTATTGCTGAGGTAGGACCCCAGACTGGGGTCGAAGATGCCGCCGCAGGTGATGAGGCGCAATTCCGCGTCGGGGGTCGGACCGTACACGGTGAGCGTGGGGAAATGATCCTTGGCGTACGATCGCACTTCCGTAACGCGGAAAAGCGCCAGCGACCCGTCCGCCCGTTGCACGTACACGCGGTCACCAGGGCGCAGTTGCGATAGGCGGAAAAAGATCCCGGGACCGACATGAGAGTCGATATGCCCGGCGATGACCGCCGGCCCGACGGCGCCGGGTCGCGGGCCGCCGGTGTACCAGCCTGCGACCGCCGTCGATGCCGGCACCTGCAGCGTGCCTGCATTCGTCACGCCGAGGTCGACCAGCTTGGTCTGGACGCCGATGGCGGGAATCGTCAGCGCGACAGGCAACGGGACTCCGGCACTCTGCGAGCGGGCGACGGCTGCGATCGGCCCCACCGGAGCCGGAATGGGAGCGGCAGCGGGGTTCCACCGCGGCACCGCCGGATGGCGGGCCGTCACCAGCCCGGCGGCGCCCGCGCCCGCGAGAACCAGGCCTGCCGCGAGCGTGACCGCGGCGAAGATCTTTCTCCTGTTCAGCGGCCACAGGCGGATCGTCTTGCCGCCGACGACGATGGGGTGGCGCTCAAGCCAGAGGCGCAGCGTGGTCGCGATGACCGTCGGCCATGACGGCTCGGGGCGATGTGTTCGCCCTGGCGGGCCTATGTCGCGGTACTCCATTTCCGCCCCCTTGTCCTGCCAGCAGGCAAGACCCCGACCCCAACGGTAGGAAACCACATGGCCTGGCATTTTTTGCCTGAATGGCGATTTACGGAACCGGGGCAAATGCGCACCCGGGGACAAAAGGCGACAAAAACCAGTCGAACCGCACTGATCACTTTCCACCAATTAGCAATACTGCCTGATTAAGGCCGCTTTTGTGTGATCGGCTACCCTGCGTCGGCCCATGGTCGCGCCACAGGACAAAGGGGGTGGCCGATGTGACTACCGAGAACCATCGGCCCGTTCCTGGCCGGGTGCCCGTGGTCCGCCCCGTGCGGCCAGCCCGCCCTGCCCGCCCGGAGCCCTCGTGGGGCCGCGTCCTGCTCACCACGGTGGAGTTGTGGGCGTCGCGGCGGCTGCGCCACCCCGCTTTCCTGCGCCGTCTCGTGCTGGCGGTGGTCACGGTCACGGTGGTCGCGCTGGCCGGCTTGGAGCTCGCAGGCGTCTTCACCGCGTCCG
>NZ_JBARCR010000132.1:0-2568 GCF_049794275.1 Trebonia sp. | reverse complement strand
GGCCGGATGCCGGTCGAGGATGTTACCGTCGAGTGGCCTGAGCAGTTGTCCCCGTTCGTAACGGTGGCCAAGGTCCGTATCCCGCAGCAGGACATTTCGGGCGACGACAACCTCGAGAAGATGGACGCGCTGTCATTTACGCCGTGGCGGGTAACGGCGGAACACTCCCCCCTCGGCAATATCATGCGGGTCAGGAAAGAGGTTTACCGCCACGCGTCCGTCCTCCGCCACACGCTCAACCATCAGCAACGTAAGGAGCCCGGCAGCGCCGACGAGGTGCTGCCCTAGCCTTGACCTGATGCACTAACGCCTGCCGCCAGCTTGACGGCCAGGGCGGCGGATGAAGGCCGTTAGCGGAAACGGCTCCAGGGTGACCCCGAGCCCGGTGAGGAGCAGGTCGAGTACCAGGCGGCCTCCGCCCCTGCGCCCAGGGTCAGCCCGACCAGAACTTGATGGTCGGGCTCGTTCTGGTCGGCGTAGGCGGCGGCGAACTGGGTGATGGCCCGATCGAACACGTCTGAGCCGCCTAGGTAGGCGGCGATGGCGATCCGGTCCCTAGAGCGCGCGTGCGCCCGGGCAAGCGTCCAGCCGTCCATCCGGTCATGATCGGCTCCTTCCTAGCTACCCGGACTATGCCGCGCAATGCGACTGCCGACCTTACCCGACTGGGTGATCCGGCCCCCATTTGGCCGGGGTTACGGTCGTATCGGACCGATAGCCGAGGTCGGTGCCCCTAGGGTGTCTCGTTCCACCGGATTCCGGTCCGCCCAGCGTACGACTGCCCGTGAAAGGTGTAGTGGCGATCGAAGGGAATGCACCCGAGCCGCCGACGGAGTCGCCTCCTGTTGATGATGCCTTCGGCCAGCCCGCTTTGCCCGGCGCCGGGACCGATGGCGGGTCGCCCGCGCGGCGACGCATTACGCGGGCACAGGTCGAGCGGTTTATCCAAGCCGTCAGGGACAGTGACCAGGCGCTCGTAGATGACATGGTGCTGCGGCTGAGCCGCTCCCGGCGGTGGCTTGCTCCCCTCGCCCTCGCCGTCGGTGCCTTCGCGATGCTCTTCGAGGGAGTGAAGCTGCTGTTCACCAACTGGCGGCTCACCCTGATCCAGGTGCTGCCCGCGATGTGGATCTGGGCCGCCATGTACGACCTGAAGGCTCATATGCTGCACGGCAAGTCGTTCCATTCGCTGACCGGGCCGGCGGTCGTGATCCCGATCGTGCTGGGCATTGCCGCGATCACCGCGGGGAGCTTCTACCTGAACGCCGTGTTCGCCTTCGCGATTGTCCAACCGGGCCGACCGGCGATCAGGCCGGCGTTCGCCCAGGCTCGGTCTCACCTGGCTGTCGTCCTGGGATCGGGCGCGGTGGCTGGCATCTTGCTGGGCCTGTCCACGGTGGTCGTCGTCCGCTGGGGGGTGTTCTGGTTCGGGCTCACCCTGAGCGCGGTCATCGGCGTGATGATGCTCTGTTATGTCGCTGTGCCGACCCGGCTCATCGGCATGAAGACCACCCATTCAAGGCGCGACAAGCTGGCTGCCAGCGCGGTGGGCGGGGCTATCGGAGCGGTGGTCTGCACTCCTCCTTACGTCCTGGGCCGCGTCGGACTGCTGATGCTCGGGTCGACCACGCTGTTCATTCTTGGCACCATTGTCTTCGCTGTCGGGCTGACGTTGCAGGCGGGCGCCACCGGCGCGGTCAAGACGATCAAGATGAGCGCCAAGCTCATCTCCGGACGCAACCTGGTCCCCGGTCAAACGCCTTCTGAAAATGCTCCCGGTCAACGTACATGAACCCCAGCTCGTCCGGGCATGCCTGCGCGTGGCGGCGGGCGACTGCGAGCTTTATGCCGCGGCCCGGCCGACGGACGCGAGTTCGGCAAGCTGGCGGCGGATCCCCTTGACCTCCGGTGCCCGATCCAGTCCTGGCACCCGGTCCGATCGTGGCCTGGAACTCCCCCGCCGCGCCCAGCTCCCTGATCATCTGGGTCAGCTCCGGCGTCAGCTTGGACGGCCCCCTTCGGCCTCTCTTGCGGGGCAAGGGTTACATGATCCTCGCGGTGCTGCCGGGACGTCGGGTGAGACGTTCACTGAGCTGATGGATCACGTTGCCCAGGGTCAGGACGTTGCTGAGCTTCTCGCTGGAAACCGAGATCGAGGGCATTGCGCCGTGGCGGCGGCGCGGGGACGATCCGCCGGGCCTCGGCCAGTGCGCTGGAGTCCGAGACGCCGCCCTGATGCCGGGGAAGCTCAGTGCCAGCAACGTCGGAGCGCAGGCTGGCAGATCTGCACCAGCCGAGAATTGTCGGCGGATCTGCCGTGACAGCCTTTCTCTTCGGTCCACAACGCAGAGCCTCGCCATGTTCGGTCCTGCATGCGGATATCGCCGCGGCAAGCGCCACCGCACCGATGCGGGCGCCTTGCGGTGTGCGCAGGTCCACCGGCCTGTCGGCTCGGTCCTGGCGGCCCTCACCCGGCCGTCGGGGCGTCCTGGTCGCTCGTGTCCTGTCGTTGCTGGCCGCGGCGCACGGCTCCCAGCAGGACCCGCGCTCCGGCGCCCAGCAGCGCGA
>NZ_JBARCR010000131.1:0-4536 GCF_049794275.1 Trebonia sp. | reverse complement strand
CGTGGGCTTCTGGGAGAACCCGAACCCGGGGAGCGACGGGACGACGACGTCGAATGAATCGGCGGCGTCTCCTCCGAACGAAACCGGATCGGTCAGCGGGCCGATCAGCTTCAGGAACTCGACGATCGAGCCCGGCCATCCGTGCGTGAGTATCAGCGGCATCGCGTTGGGATTCTTGGACCTGACGTGGATGAAGTGGATGTCCAGCCCGTCAATCTCGGTCAGGAACTGGGGGAAGCGATTGAGCCCGGACTCAAAGCGCCGCCAGTCGTAGCCGCGCTCCCAGTAGCCGGCCAGAGACCTGGCGTTCTCTACCCGAACCCCTTGCGACCAGTCGCCCACCGTTTCCGGATCCGGCCATCGAGTTCTGGCCAGTCGCTGCTTCACGTCGTCGATCTCCGCATCCGAGATCGAGACGGTGAACGGGCGGACGAGGGTCGAGGTCGGCGGCGTCGGTGCGGTCATTGCCTTCTTCTCTTCTCCTGAGCTTCGAAGCACAGCGATGGCGCCGGACTCGGGACTGGCCACTGTCTGACTCCTTCCTGTGTACGGACGTGACCAAGGCTCCCGCCCGGCAGGGTGAGCGGGCAACACGCGAATGAGGTGATCGGCGCAATCACGCCAACTGGGCGTCGGCGCGCGGGCGCGGTATTTCACGGATGGTGGGATGATCGCGGGTGTGGACGCGTGTGAGGTTCCGGTTTCCGCTTCGGTCCCGGGTGCTGCTGCCGGTGCGCCGTGGCGAGTACGGCGAGGCGATCCACGGCCTGCTCGGGCCAGTCGATGAGCAGCAGGGCCACCGCGGCCACGGTGACCGCCCACTATGCCTCAGCGCTCAACGACGCCCTGCTCATCGCTGCCTGCGTCGCCTTCGCCGCTTGTGCCGCGCCCCTCGGTGAGGCGGACACGCCGGTCGCATCCGCCCAGGGCGGCGGCGAAACGGTACCCCTGCCCGATGCAGCGGCCCTCATGACCGTAGCGGCCTGAAGGCGTCGCGCAGTGTTTCGGCGAGTAGTTGCGGTTCGGCGACGGCGGGGAAATGACCGCCGCGGTCGTGCTCGGCCCACGTGGTGACGGTGAAGTAGCGTTCGGCTAGCTCACGTGGCGGCTTGGGGAAGGGGACCTTTTCCCCGCCGAAGATCGTGATGCCCGTGGGAACCGGTGCCTGCTCGCCCGGGAGCAGCGCGGTGCCGGGGCCGGGCGTGTGCCGGTAGGCCCAATAAGGCAGCAGGGAGGAGCTGATCGTCCCGGTGACCCAGTACAGGGTCAAGGTCCCCAGCAGTAGGTCCCGGGGGAACGCGGGCTGGCCACCGGCAGTCGTGCTGCTCCAGGCGGTGATCTTCTCCCCGATCCAGGCGGCAAGCCCGGCTGGCGAGTCGTGCAGGGCCGCGCCTAGCGTGTCGGGCTTAGTGGAGTGCAGGTGGGCGTAGCCGCCCTCCTCGCCGGTCCAGGCGTCCATCTGGGCGAAGTGGGCCTCCTCGGCGGGACTCCAGGGCCTCGGCGGAGCCGCCAGCCCGGGGGTGGCCAGGTGAATGCCGGCCACCGCATCGCGGTGGGCGCGGGCAAGCCGGGCGGTGACACCCGCGCCCAGATCACTACCGTGCGCGGTGTAGCGCGGATAGCCGAGGCCTTCGGTCATGAGCCGGTGCCACAGGCTGGCGACCGCATTCGCGGTCAGGCCACCCGTCGGGGGCGGGCCAGAAAAGCCGAACCCGGGCAGCGACGGAGCTACCACTGTGAACGCGTCACCCGGATCACCGCCGTGCGTGCCGGGATCGGTAAGCAGAGGCAGCAGGTCAAGGTACTCACAGAACGAGCCAGGCCACCCGTGGGTGAGCAGCAGCGGCAGCGGCGCAGGCCCCCGGCCCGGCTCGTGCACCAGGTGGATCACCAGACCGTCGACAGTCGCCCGGAAGTGCGCGTGTCGGTCCAGCCGCGCCTGGAACGCGCCGGTGTCGAACTGCTGCCAGTCAGCCAGCAGGCTGGTCAGCCATGGCCGCGGGACTCCCTGCTCCCATGCGGTGCCGCGGTCAGGGGCCAGGCGGACGGCCGACAGCCGCCTGCCCAAGTCATCAAGCACGGTGGCATCAAACCCTGGATGCATCGGTCCCACAGTCACCGGCGACTCAGCCACACCCACTCGTTCCCCCTTCCAGGCGCCGCGCACCCATCTGCGACGTGACGCAGGACGATCCCCAAGTATGCGCGGCCACGACCGGAAACGGGCCAGCGTCCCAGGCGGTCGCGGGCAACTCCTCGTCGGCCGCGCGGCGCTGGAGGAAAACCGCGATCTCGGCCGGTTGATGTGATCGGACCTCCACGAGCGGGGGTGTCCGGTTCGTGGCTGTGGTCATACGGTGGCCGCCGGGTTCCTCGCGAAACGGTCCGCCACACGGTCCGGGGTCTTCAGGTTGCGTTCGTCCCCGGTCAGGCCGCCCCAGATGCCGTGCGCCTGCCGGGTCCGCAGCGCGAACGCGAGACACTGACGTCGGACCAGGCAATGGGCGCAGACCGCCTTTGCCTCGGCCGCCTGCTCAAGGGACTTTCCGGTGGAGGAGGCCGGGAAGAACAGGTCGGGGTCAGTCGACTGGCAGGCGGCGCGTACCCGCCAGTTCCCCTCGATCGGTCGCGGCGCCATAGCGATACCTCCTCGATGCTCTTTTGGTGCCTCAAGGTTTGTGTCCGCGCGGGTGACGCCGGATCACACGAACTGCGTGATTGCGGCTCCTTCACCAAGCTCTGATGTGCCTTCCGTGCGCGCAGCAGGGACACCATGTCTAAGGGCCGGCCTGGCAGGCTTCGCCAGCCTCGTCTTGAAGGCGCGATCAGCCTGACCGGATCGGCCGGTTTCCCGGTTCCGCAATCACGCTGATCGGGTGATGCCTGCTCACCCTGGCGAATCCGATGTTGGCATCGGCAATGACCGAAGGAGGAAGGGCCAGTGATACGCCTGATGTTCGCAGGATCGCGCTATATGTGGTCACCGCCATCGTTGCGATCACGGTCGCAGTGCTCGCTGCCGACCTGCCGCACCTGGCGTCCGGCGACTATCCCTTTGAGCGTGGCCGCGACTGGCGCCCTCGCCCCAGATGGGCGCGGACCAGCGTGTTACGCGACACGCGTATCTCGCCCGTCGGGCGGGTGCAGGGGCTCGGCCTGCCCGACGGCGGGGACGTCTCCCCGGCTGGGTCACGCCAAAAGATGTCCAGACTCTCGCAGGAGGCACGATGCGCAGGTTCACGAACAGCCGTAGAACGCTGGTCGGTCTTGTCCTTATGGCCACCCTCGGCATAGCTGCGTGCTCGGCAAACCATGCGCCGAGCGCTGCCGGGTCAGGTAACGGCCACTCGACCATTCCCACGGCCACGGCGGTACGCGGTTCAGCTCAACCGCCTGCCCGTCAGCGGACTGACGATCACCTGACGGCACCTCCTGCACCCGCCGCGCCCACGCCGACCAGCGGCACCTCGCTTGTGCCCATGCAGACAGCCCAGGGCGGTGAGTTCGTCTCGCCGTCTGGCAACATCAGCTGCGAGGTGGACTACAACCGAGATGGTGTGACGGCGGCCTACTGCGAGACGGGCACTCCGCCGCAGTCGGTGACCATGGGCGTCACTGGCAGCTACACGACCTGCACGGGCGTGCTGTGCCTCTCCAACCCAGGGATGGACACGCCCACCCTCGCCTATGGAGCGGTAACCGGCGTGGGCCCGTTCGTCTGCGAATCGGCCACTACGGGGGTCACCTGCACGGCAGACGGCAGGGGCTTCCAGATCTCCCGTTCTGGCATCACGCCGGTGTGATGCCGATCCACGGCCCTACCGGACCGTTGTTAGATCGGGTAGGCGTCGCCAACAGTGAGGTAGCTGCGGCCGCTCAGCGCAGCCAGCACGGCCACCAGTCGCCGCCCACCGGCCCACACAGCGCCACCTCCCGCGAGCCCGGTCACTCGCCGGCGCGTCACTCATCGTGAGTGCCTGAACAGGGCGCGGGAGGCGATCCGGGCGCCTTCGGATAGATCCTCGAGCTTCGCCCAGACGATCTCCGGGTGGCCAACCCGGTTGCCGAGGCCACAGTCGGTGCCGGCGATCAGGTTCTCCGCGCCGACCAGCTTCGCGAACCGGAGCAGGCGCTGGGCGACCAGTTCGGGGTGCTCGATGACGTCGGTTGCGTGCCCCACCACGCCGGGCATCAGCGACGCGCCTTCCGGCAGCCGCACGTCCTCCCACAGCGTCCACTCGTGCTCGTGCCGTGGGTTGGCCGCCTCGATCGAGTAGCAGCCCGCCGGGACCGACAGGACGAGGTCGACGATGTCCCGTAGCGGGATATCGTCGCGGTGCGGGCCGTGGCCGCTGCCCCAGCAGACGTGCAGCCTGACCCGCTCTGGCGGAATGCCCCGCAGGGCGTGGTTCAGCGCCTCCACCCGCAGCGCGGCGTACCGCCGGTACTCGGGCACCGTCATGTCGGGGAACATCTGCCACCCGTCGGGCAGGTCCGGGTCGTCCAGTTGCAGCAGCAGCCCGGCGTCCGTGATCG
>NZ_JBARCR010000130.1:0-8864 GCF_049794275.1 Trebonia sp. | reverse complement strand
GCCGCGATGCAGGGCTGGGTCACAGCCAGCCGCGTTCCTCAGCGACGCGCAGCGCCTCGGTCCTGTTGCGGGCGCCGGTCTTCTGGATGCAGGCGGACAGGTAGTTCCGCACCGTCCCCTCCGACAGGTACAGCGCCACCGCGATCTCGGCGATCGTGGCGCCGTCCTGGCTCGCCGCGAGGACGTCTCGTTCGCGCGGGGTCAGCGGGCTGGCGCCCTCGGCCAGCGCGGCGGCGGCCAGCTCCGGGTCGATGACCCGCTGCCCGCTGAGCACCTGCCTGATCGTCCTCGCGAGCCGGTCCGCAGGGGAGTCCTTGACCACGAAGCCCGAGGCGCCGGCCTCCATCGCGCGTCGCAGGTAGCCGGGCCGCCCGAACGTGGTGAGGATGACGATCTTGGTGCCGGGGCTGGCCTGGCTGAGCGCCGCGGCGGCGGTGAGGCCGTCCATGCCGGGCATCTCTATGTCGAGCAGCGCGACGTCCGGCTTGCTGGCCAGCGCGGCCGGCGTCACCTCGTCGCCGCGGCCCACCTGGGCGACGACCTCGATGTCGTCCTCGAACGACAGCAGCGCCGCCAGGGCTTCGCGGATCATCTCCTGGTCTTCGGCGATCAGCACCCGGATGGGAGTCACGTGGTTACGGTAACGCCCGCGGCGGCGGAAACCACGGGAGCCATCGGCACCGTCGCGACGAGGCAGAAGCCTTGCGCGCCCGGGCGCAGCTCCAGGCCGCCGCCGACCGCGCACAGCCGCTCGGACATCCCGTGCAGGCCGGTGCCGGCACCGGCCGGGATCTCGGCCGGCCGGCCCGGGTCCGCGGCCTCCCCGCCCGGGCATCCTCGGCCGTCGTCGCGAACCTGGAGCGAGAGCGTCTGCGTCTCGTCGTGGCGGCTGAGGCGGATGAAGCAGTTCTTCGCGCCCGAGTGGCGGATCACGTTCGTGACCGCCTCGCGCAGGCACCAGGCCAGCGCCGCCTCCGCGTCCGGGTTGAACGTGCCGGACAGCAGCGTGAGCTCCGGGTCGTCGTGCGGCACGATCCCCGCGCTCTCCAGGGCGGTGCGGGCGGTGATCGTCTCGACCGCGAGCGTCGGGCGCCGGTACCCGCTGATCGCGTCGCGGATGTCGTGCAGGGTCTGCCGGCTCACGGCCGCGACCTGCAGGATCTCGTCGGCGACCCGGTCCCTGTCGGGGCCTTCCGGCAGCCGCTCCAGCAGCCGCGCCGCGAGCTCGGACTTGAGCGTGATCATGGACAGCGACTGGCCGGTGAGGTCGTGCATGTCCCTGGCGAGCCGCAGCCGCTCTTCGCTCGCGGCGTGCTTCGCCACCTCTTCGCGCGCCTGGCGCAGCTCCCACATCAGCTTCATCTGCACCCGGAAGCCGGACATCGTGATGCCGACGAACACCACGGGGATCAGCGTGATCAGCATGTCCGAGATGTCGTCGTGGCCGAGCCAGCCGAAGAAGAGGTAGCAGGCGGCGACGCCGAACACCGCGCGCACCGCCCACCGCCGGTCCGGCACCGCCCAGCCGACGGCGGACGACACGTAGATCCACACCACGCCGCCGCCCACGTTCTCGCCGTGGAACATCAGGTTGAAGGCGGCGGCCAGCGGGAACAGCAGCCAGACGGACCACCGGGCCAGCGCCGGGTGCTCGTCCCACTGGATGACCGCGACGATGAACACGGCGCAGAACCAGAGGGCGACGACGACCGCAGCCACCTGGAACAGGACGCTGTGCTCGTGGCCGGACAGGGTGGACAGCGGCTGCGCCAGGTAGACGAGCCAGATGGCGGAGAACAGCAGCCGCAGCCACCGCCAGCCGCGCGGCCGCAGCTGACCGAAACCCCTGCTCAGCAGGCTTTGATCAGGAGTCTCTGTCACGGTGCCGTCCACCATCCGTTCTGCCCGTTCTGCGACAGGGTTTCTTATCAGACAGTCTCGGCCATCGAGCGCACCGAGAGCGTCGCGAGCGCGGCGAAGACCGCCAGCCAGACGAACAGGCCGAGGATCAGGTAGCCGGGCACCGACACGTTGCCGATGACGTCGGTGGAGATCCTTATCGCCTCGTACGTGGGCGTGGCCTTGCCGATGTTCCCGAGCGCGCCGGTGAGCGGGAACCACACGCCGCCGAGGATGGTGAACACGAGGTACACGAACAGCGTGATCGGCTGCGCCTGGTCCGGCGGATACCGGTAGCCGATCGCGACCGCGAGCGCCGCGAAGATCGTCGAGCCGAGCCAGACGATGGCCGCGACCACGAACCACTGCCAGAGCGCCAGGTGCACGCCGCCGTAGAACCGGCCGACAAGCATGACGATCACGATCGACACGAGCGTGGTCGCCATGGCGGTCAGGATCTTGGCGACCACGTAGCCGCTGGCGGGCAGCGGGGTAAGCCGCAGCTGCCTGATCCAGCCGACCTTACGCTCCTCGGAGATCCGGATGGCGTTGCCGTTGAGCGCGCCGGCGAACGCGCCGAACGTCGCCATCGCGACCATGTAGTAGGCCGCGAAATCCACCCCGTAGGCGGACTTCCCCGCCTTGGACCAGAGCAGGTAGAGGACCACAGGCAGGGCCGTGGTAAAGATCAGGTACCTTCTGTTGCGGCGCAGCCGGTTGATCTCCGTCCGCGTCAGCAGCAAGATGCCACTCATTTGCTTTTCGTCTCCCTCGTGAAAGTCAGCGTGCGGGCGCCGACTCGGTCTCGCCGGCTCGGTCGTCTTCCGCCGTGATGGCGAGGAACGCCTGCTCGAGGCCGAGGCTGCCGATCTCGACCTCGCTCGGCCGGTAGCCGGCGTCGAGCAGCGCGTACAGCGTCGCGTCAGAGTCGTCGGTCTGGAGCTGCACGAAGTCGTGCCTGGTCTCCAGGCTGACAATCCCCGGCAGGCGGAGCAGCACCGACTCGTCCACCCCGTCGAGGTGGAACGACATCCGCTTGGCGCCGGCCCTCTTCTTGATGTCGTCCGGCGTGCCGTCAGCGAGCAGCCGTCCCCGGTTGATCACCAGGATGCGGTCGGCGGCCTGGTCGGCCTCCTCCAGGTAGTGGGTCGCGAACAGCAGCGTCCTGCCCTCGGCGACCTCTTCCTTCATCTGCGCCCAGAACCGCCGCCTGGTCTCCACGTCCATCGCCGTGGTCGGCTCGTCGAGCACGATCAGGTCGGATTCGCCGGCGATCGCGAGCGAGAACCTGACGCGCTGCGTCTGCCCGCCGGACAGCCGGTCCACGCGCTGGTCGGCGATGTCCGCGATGCCGGCCCTGCGCAGCGTGGTGTCGACGGGAACTGGCCGCGGGTGCAGTCCGGCGACGAGCGTGACCAGTTCGCGGACCGTCACCTCGGGCATCAGCCCGCCGGACTGGAGCATGGCGCCGACGCGGCCGGACTTGACCGCGTGGTACGGGTCGTTGCCGAACATCTGGATCTTCCCCGCCGTCGGCTTCCGCAGCGCGAGGAGCATGTCCAGCGAGGTGGACTTGCCGGCGCCGTTCGGGCCGAGCAGTGCGACGGTTTCCCCCGCTCGCAGGTCGAGGCTCAGCCCGTCGACCGCTTTCAGTTGACCGTAGTGCTTGCTGACGTTCTCGAACGAGACGACCGGTCCCGTTCCGCTGTGGCTCGTCACTGTTCCCCTTGTGGTGGGCTGGTTTGGGCGCAAGCTACGGCGCGCGCTGTCCCCTGTCAGCGGCGCGCGCCGCACCCATACCACCATCAAGCGGGCGGGGCGCGGTAGTGCGCTCGCTCAGCGGCCGGCCATGACAAGTGTCACCGGCGCTCTCGGCGCTCTCGGCGCTCCCGGCGTTTTCGGTGCTCCCGGCGGTCAGCGGCCGACGGCGTAGCCCTGCATGCCGCGGGGGTTGGCGGCGCCGTACAGCATCCCGCCGCGCCTGGCGACGGCGCTGACCCGGCCCAGCGACCACGGCGCCTGCACGTTCACCTCGTGCCCGCGGTCGTCCAGCTCGCCGATCACTTCCTCCCCCACCCTTTCTTCGGCGTCCAGTTCCGCCGGGTACGCCTCGCGCGGGTAGAACGAGGACGGCATGTGCCTGGAGTGGAACGCCGGGAAGTCGATCGCCTGCTGCAGGTTCATCCCGAAGTGCACGTGGTTCAGGAAGAACCCGAGCGTCCACTGGTCCTGCTGATCCCCGCCCGGCGTGCCGAACGCCACGTACGGCTCGCCGTCGCGCAGCGCCAGCGTCGGGCTCAGCGTGGTCCGCGGCCGCTTGCCCGGCGCGATCGTGGCGGGCAGCCCGGGGTCGAGAGCGAACATCTGCGCCCGCGTCCCGAGGCAGAACCCGAGCTCGGGGATGACCGGCGAGGACGACAGCCAGCCGCCGCTCGGCGTCGCGGTGACCACGTTGCCCCAGCGGTCCGCGACGTCGACGTGGCAGGTGTCGCCGCGCCGCGCCTGCGCGTGGATCGACCGGTTGAGCGGTTCCCCCGTCGCCGGGTCGACGCCGGGGTCGCCGCTGCCCCGTCCGCCACTCCTGTGGAGGGTGCCGTCTGGTCCTTTTATCCCGAACGGGCGCGTGGCGAATCCCGGCAGCTCCGGTTCTCTCCCCCCGGGCCGGCCGGGCAGCAGCTCCGTGCTCGCGGTGTCGCCGACGAGCTTGCGCCGTTCGTCGTTGTACGCGGCTGACAGCAGCTCGCCGAGCGGCACGTCGGTGAAGTCAGGGTCGCCGTACCAGGCCTCGCGGTCCGCGAAGGCGAGCTTGGCGCACTCGGTCACGGTGTGGATGTACTCCGCGCCGCCGGGCTCCATCGCGCTGAGGTCGTAGCCGCTGAGCAGCGCCAGCTGCTGCAGGAACACCGGTCCCTGGCCCCACGGGCCGGTCTTGCACACGGTCAGGCCCTGGTAGTCGTAGGTGACCGGCGCTTCCAGGCGAGCGTGCCAGGTCGACAGGTCCTGCGCGGTGAGGAAACCGCGGTGCCGCTCCCCGGTGACGTCCATCACCTCGGTGGCCGCGAACTTGCCGATCGCTTCGGCGACGAACCCGCTGTACCAGGCGCGGCGCGCGGCCTCGAGCTGCGCTTCACGGTCCTCGCCCGCCGCCTCCGCCGCGGCGAGGACCTTCTTGTACGTCTCGGCCAGCGCCGGGTTGGCGAACCTGCTGCCCGGCGCGGGCACTCCCCCGTCGGGCAGGTACACGCGGGCGGAGCTGGTCCAGTGCTCGCGGAACAGGTCGGTCACGCTCGCGATGGACCAGCTGATGCTCGGGATCAGGGCGAATCCGGACTCGGCGTAGCCGATCGCGTAGCTGAGCACGTCGCGCAGCTGCAGGGTGCCGTACTCGCGCAGCAGCAGCAGCCAGCCGCCGAACGCGCCGGGCACGCACGCCGCCAGCAGCCCGCTGCCCGGCACAAGGTCGAGCCCGAGTTCCCGGTAGGCGCCTAGGGTCGCTCCGGCGGGGGCGGTGCCCTGCCCGCAGACCACGAACGTCTCGCCGCGCCTGGTGTCATAGCCGATCACCGGCACCTCGCCGCCGGGGCCGTTGAGGTGCGGCTCGACGACCTGCAGCACGAAGCCGGCGGCGGCCGCGGCGTCGAAGGCGTTGCCGCCCTTCTCCAGCACCGCCATCCCGGCCGCCGAGGCCAGCCAGTGCGTGGACGCCACCATGCCGAACGTGCCCGCGAGCTCCGGCCTGGTCGTGAACTCCGGGATGGTTGCCATGCCAAACACTGTAACGTCTCACCCATGAGCGACCTCGATCCACGGGTGCGCGCGGTCTGCGACCTGAACGTCGCTGAGGCGCGCGAGTACGGCGGCCGGCACGAATACGACGGCATCCCGCAGGACCTGTCCCCGGCCGGGGTGACGGCGGGGCTCGCCAAGCTGGAGGCGGCGCGGAAGGCCGGCTCCGCGCAGCCCGACCCGCACGACGAGGCGCACTTGCGGGCGGCCGAGGATTATCGCCGGGTGATGTTCGCCGACCTGGAGCTGCACCGGCGCAACCCGCTGTTCCACCTGGGCGAGCTGGACCTGGCCTGCTACGACAAGGACTACGCGCCCGCTGCCGAACGGGACGCGGCCCGCGCCGCGCACCTGGCGGCCTGGCCCCGGGTGATCGACGCGGCGATCTCGTCGCTCGACGAGCTGAGCGCGCCGGTCGCCGAATCGCTGCTCGGCGGCATCCAGGGACTGGCCGCGGGTATTCCGGCGGACGCGGACCCCGGAGCGCGGGAGGCGGCGCTCACCGCGCATGCCCGGCTCGTCGCGCACGTGTCGGAGGCGGCGTCGTCGGGCTCGCCAGACGCGGCGCTCGGGTCCGCGGCGCTGACCGCGCTGCTCAGCACCGCCGAGGCGACCGACGTCGACCTGGGCAAGCTGGCGGTGCAGGCGGACGCGGAACGGGACCGGCTGACCGAGCGGCTCACCGCGTCGTGCGCCGCGGTCGACGCGAGCCGGCCTGCGCTGGACGTGGCCCGCGAGCTCGTGAAGGACCACCCGGACAGCGCCGGGGTGCTCACCGCGGCGCGGGACTGGACGGCGCGGGCCATCGACTTCACCCGCGAGCGGGACCTGATGCCGGTGAACGACGGCGTGTGCCTGGTCGGCGAGGCGCCCGAGTCACGGCGCTGGGCGATGGCGATGATCTCCACCAACGCGCCCGCCGAGCCGGACGCGCCGTCCTGGTACTGGATCACCCCGCCGGATCCATCCTGGCCGGCGGCGCAAGCCGAGGAATGGCTCGAGGTGTTCAGCGCGACCACGCTGCCGGCCATCACCGTGCACGAAGTGGCGCCCGGGCACTTCTCGCACCACCAGGCGCTGCGCCACGCGGCCGGCGACGTGCGACGGACCCTGTTCTCTGACGCGTTCGTCGAGGGCTGGGCGCACTACGCCGAGGAGCTGTCGGTCGAGGAGGGGTTCCTCGCCGACGACCCGCGGTTCGCCATCGGAGTGTGGCTGGAGGCCCTCGTCCGGGTGACCCGGCTGGCCTGCGCGCTCGGCGTGCACACCGCCGGGTGGACGGTCGACGACGCGGCCGCGCGGTTCGCGACGGACACCCACCTGACGGGTGAGGCCGCGCTGTCGGAGGCGCGGCGGGCGACGTTCGACCCGACCTACGGCCGGTACACGTGGGGCAAGCTGGAGATCATGCGCAGGCGCGAGCAGGCCCGCGCCGCGTGGGGCGCGGGGTTCACGCTGAAGCGCTTCCACAGCGCGCTGCTGGCGCTCGGCTCGCCCCCGCTCGGCCTGCTTGGCACCGCGATCGAGCGCGGTTAACGGTCTAGTCTCGCGGTCGCGGTCGTTCCTTGACCCCCGCCGCGAGCAGGTCCACGACCTCGGCGATGCGGACCGCGCGCAGGTCCGGGCGGCGTGTCGTCGCGTCGATCCAGCGGAGATAAGCCTTGCGGTAGAACTGCGCCAGCGTGTCCCAGAACGCCGCGGCGGCCGGGTTGGCCGCCAGCGCGGTGGCGATGTCTTCGGCGAGATCGCCGCGCTGCGGGCCTTCCGGGTGCAACTCGACGGTCACGTCCGTCCCGGCTGAGACGCCGGCGTCGCACATCCACATCGAGGGCAGCGTGAACACCCAGCCATCATCGGCGGACGTGACCGTCCCCCGGACCTTCCTGCCGTCGATCCTGCCGCCCACCGGATGCTGGGACTTGGCGCCCCACGCCTCATCGGGGTCGAACGGAACCGCGATGATCCCGCGGCCGCGGGGCCCGACGTCCACGCTGGCGGTGAACCGCTGAACGCGTGTCATGCGGGCGACTCTTCCGGTGGCCAGCTCCAGGTGCGCATCGAGTCGTCGATCGGGCTCATCAGGCCGACGTCGTTGCCGCTGGGGTCGGCCACGATGGCATACCTGCCGCCCCAGAACGCGTCGAAGGGCGGCTGCCGCCCCTGGTATCCCGCGGCGGTCAGCTCCGCGTAGGCCGCGTCGACCGCCTCCCGTGACGGCAGGGAAAACCCGATGACGACCCGGCCGCTCGCGGGGTCAGCCCGGACTCCCGCGTGCCACAGCCGGGCGGACTCCGTCGTGTCCAGTTCAAGACTGACCCCGCCCGGCAGGCTCAGTTCCGCGTGCGGACCGCCGTCCTCATCGGCCGTCGCCACGCCGAGCCGCCGGTAGAAGTCCAGGCTGGCGGCCATGTCCTCGACCAGCAGGTTCAGCTGAGCAAGCTTCGGCGGTTGTTCGCTCATGGCCGCAGTCTCCCATGTGGTTCTCTAGGCGTCGTAGACGGTGGGTCTGGTGGTGTAGCTGCGTCCGGAGGGTGTGGTCCAGCGCATGACGCCGGGCTCGGGCTGGGTGAGCGTCCAGCCGGGTGCCTGCTTGACCCGATGATGGCGGCGGCAGGGCGGGGCCAGGTCGCACTGGCAGGTGATCCCGGCGGGGTAGGCGAGGGTGTGGTCGAGGTCGTTGTGGTAGGCCTGCGCGCCGCAGCCGGGTGCGGGGCAGGTCGCGGTGCGGGCGCGGACCAGGTGTTTCAGTTTCCGGCTGGGGGTGTAGCGGTCTTCCTGGCCGGCGTGGTCGCAGGTGCCCTTGGCGATCGGGGTGAACGTGACGTTGAGGTCGCGCAGCAGGTCGGCGAGCGCAGCGGCCTGCCGGGCGTCCGGCCCGTCGCGGCCTGAGTGCCCGGTGGCTGTGGTGCCGCTGGTGGCGGGGCCGTCACGGCTGCCGCCGCCGCTGTCTGGTCCGGGTGTCCACGGGTGCTGGCCGCGGGCGCAGCCGTGCGCGACCGCGGTGCCGTCGGGCCCGAGGAGGGTGAAGCACCAGCGGGTGCGGGGATGGGCTGAGGCGGCCTGGACCAGGCGGCGGGTGTCGTCGGGGTCGGTCAGTCCCCAGCTGCCGGCCTCGCCGGGAGCGGAGGACCAGCCGAAGATATTGCCTGCGGGAACGGTGAGGTTGATCAGCGCCGGGA
>NZ_JBARCR010000129.1:0-9266 GCF_049794275.1 Trebonia sp. | reverse complement strand
CCTATGCGCGTACTTTTCTTTCGTGATCATGAAATCAGCGGGCTCAGGCCGCCCTAAGTCGTCGGGTTCATGCTGCGCCGAGGCCGAGCAGCAGGCCGTCCGCCGCCACAGCCGGGGAGCTGGTCACGAACAGGATCACGCCGTCGGCGGGCGCGGTGAACGTCTCGAGCACGGTGCCGCCGTCCACCGTGGATACCGTGCCGAGGACCTGCCCCGCCGAGACCTCCGTACCGGTCCGCACAGCAGGCTCCCACCAGCCCGCGACCGGCGTGCGCGGCCAGATGAAGCTGTTCAGGTAGACCGGCGCGGTCGGCGCCGGCCCGTCAGGGGACATGTCCAGGTAACGGAGCACGCCGTCGAGCCCGCGAACGTGCGCCGCCACCGCCGCCTCCGTGACTAGGCCGCAGCCGCCGGCCTCGGCGGTGATCGCGGGAATGCCCGCCGCGGCCGCCGCCGCACTGGACGATCCGGCGACCGTCTGGCCCGGCCCCGGCGCCTGCCGCACCACGTACCGGATCCCGTAGGCGGCCGCCAGGCCGCGGGCGAAGTCCTCGGCGGGGCCTCCGTCGTACATGACGAACGGTTCGAGCGCCTCCACCAGGTCGCCGGCGTGCACGTCGACGACCGCGTCGCTGCCGGTGATCACCTGGCCGAACACGGCGAACGCCAGCCGCTCCGCGAGCGTCCCGTCGGGCGAGCCAGGGAAGCAGCGGTTGAGGTTCTTGCCGTCCTGCGGGACGACGAACGGCGTCCGTGCCCAGAACGCGGGCACGTTCACCACCGGCACGACCGTGACCGAGCCGCGCAGCAAGCGTCCCGGGTCTTCGGCCAGCCCGGACACCCAGCGCCTGACACCAGCCATCGAGGCGTACTCGCAGCCGTGCACCCCGGAGATCACGCTCAGCCGCGGTCCGGGCGCGTCGCTGGTGACCTCGATGACGGGAACGTCCAGGCCGGCGAAATCGGCCACCCGTCGCGTGACGTCCGTCACGTGCCGACCGCGACGATCGGCAGGCCGCGCACGGGTACGATCGGGATTCTGGGTCTGCTTGGCGCCCCGACTAGTACGTCTGCCATGACCCTGCCCCTCTCCTTACGCCGACAGTGGCAGCCAGGCCCGCGACGCGTCAAGACACGCGTGACCCGTGGCCGGCCAGCAAGCAGGCGAGGCCCGCGGCGGCATACGGGCCCGCGTCATGGGTAGCCCATACCGGGACCAATCGCCCACCCGTCCTCATGATTAACATTCAGGAAATAGAACTTTACATGTGATTAACCATAGCTGGGTAAGTTCCCAGCTCCCGTCGTCCGCAAGGCGGAAACTAAACGAAGCAGGGCGTCGTTATATGAACATGACAGTCTGGGAATGGTTTGAGCAGCGCTCCTATCATCATCGCGACTTTCGCGACCTGGCGCTGCCGGTCAACGGGGTGGAGCGACCGTCCACGACCTTGATCTTTCCGGCCCGCAACGTCGCCGGCACCATCGGCGGCATCCTCACGGTCGTCGCCGGCCTCCAAGCCCGGACCGGGCTGCCCGATCAGGTCATCGTCGTGGACGCCGACTCGCCAGACGGCACCGCGGACATCGCGCGGGCGCACGGGGCCGAGGTCTACTCGGAAAACGAGCTCATGCCGAACTACGGCCCTGCTCAGGGCAAGGGCGACGCGATGTGGCGCAGCCTGTCGGCCGCGCGCGGGGACATCGTCATGTTCGCCGACGCGGACACCACCGACTTCCGTGAGCACTTCGTCTACGGAACGCTCGGCCCGCTGCTCGCTGATCCGGCGATCCAGTTCGCCAAGGCCGCCTACCGGCGGCCTTTCAGGCAGGGCGAGGAATCCATCGCGGACGGCGGCGGGCGCGTGACCGAGCTGATGGCAAAGCCGCTGCTCAACCTCTTCTACCCGGAGCTGGGCGGGTTTGTGCAGCCGCTGGCCGGGGAGTTCGCGGGCCGCAGGGAACTGCTCAGCGCGGTGCCGTTCTTCACCGGTTACGGCGTGGAGATCGGCATGATGATCGACGTCTTCGCCGAAGTAGGCCTGGACGGAATGGCGCAAGTCGACCTCGGCACCAGGCAGAACAGGCATCAGCAGCTCGCCAGCCTCACCCGGATGAGCTCGGTGGTGCTCCGCACGGTGGCCATGCGGGAGGGTCTCGCCCAGCGCGTGATCGACGGGGACGAGCCGGGCCTGTGGGAACTCCGCCAGCCGGAGACCTACCTGCACGCCGTCGCGACGGAGGACGGCCTGCGCCTCGACGAGCACCTGAACGAGCTCATCGAGCGGCCCCCGCTGGCCCGCCTGACCGGCGGCACCGCGCTGATGAACGCATTACCGGCCGCGCCGCGAAATACTGAATTCTCGCCCGGATATCCGGGAAATAGGCGGGATGAGAATTCGCCGGCATAAATATTTATGCCGGCGAATTCGCCGCGCCCGCGTGCTGCGAGCGCAGGCACCCGGACCATCGCGGCCGCGCCCTTTGTGGGCGGCGGGCATGTCCGGGTCGCAGGTCTGTGCCGCCGCATGAATGACTCGCCGCGGAAAACCCGCATGATGTGACCAGACACGGCGCGCGGCGCAGGGAGGACGGCATGGCGGCCAGCGACGGCACCACGGCGGGCGAGGAGTTCGACCACATCATCGTCGGCGCGGGGTCCGCCGGCTGCGTCATCGCCAGGCGGCTTGTCGACGCCGGGCGGAAGGTCGCGCTCGTCGAGGCCGGCGGCCCCGACACCAACCCCGCGATCCACGATCCGCTGCGCGCGTGGGAGCTGTGGAACAGCCAGGAGGACTGGGCCTACCTGACCGAGCCCCAGGAGCACTCGCTGAAGACCAGCCTGTCCTGGCCGCGGGGCAAGGTCCTCGGCGGGTCGAGCGCGCTCAACGGCATGATCTACATCCGGGGCGCGAAGGCCGACTTCGACAACTGGGCGTACAACGGCGCGGCCGGCTGGTCCTACGACCAGGTGCTCCCGTTCTTCAAGAAGTCCGAGGACTTCGAGGAAGGCGCGTCGCACTACCACGGCGCCGGCGGCCCGCTGCCGGTGACCCGCATCCACGAGCCGAACCCGGCGAGCCTCGCCTTCCTCGAGGCCTGCGCGGGCTACGGCGTGCCGCTGAACGACGACCCCAACGCCGACAGCATCCTGGGCGCGGGCCTCACCCACCTCACGGTCAGGAACGGCCGCCGGATGAGCGCCTGGACCTCGTTCGTGCAGCCGGTGCTGGACAGCCCGCTGCTGACCGTCATCACCGGCGCCCAGGTCGCCCGCCTGGTTTTCGACGGCACAGGCCGCGCCGCGGGCGTCGGGCTCGCGGGAACTGGCCGAGTCCTTTCATCCCGAACGTACGCGGCTGACTCCACAGCCGCCCCCGCCTCCGGTGAGTGGCCGGCCGCCGAGCTGCGCTGCTCGGGGGACGTGATCGTGTGCGGCGGGACGATCGGGTCACCGCAGCTGCTGCTGCTGTCCGGCATCGGCCCGGCCGACGACCTGCGCCCGCTGGGCATCGAGGTGATGGCCGACCTGCCTGGGGTGGGCGCGAACCTGCACGACCACTTCCTGGCGACGATCTTGTACGAATCGGCGCGGACGATCCCCGAGGGCACGTCCAACATGCTGGAGGCGCACCTGTTCGCGCCCAGCGACCCGGGCATGCCCGCGCCGGACCTGCAGCCGCTGATGTCGCACTTCCCGATGCCGGTCGAGGGCTACCCGGTCCTCGACTACGGCAACGGCTACGCGATCGTGCCCGGCGTCATCCGCCCGCTGAGCCGGGGCCGGCTGTGGCTGCGCGCCGCGGACCCGGCCGCGCACCCCGCGATCGACCCGCACTACCTCGAGGAGCCCGCCGACCTGAAGGCGCTGGTCGCCGCCTTCAGGCTGGCCAGGGAGATCGGCGAGGGCCAGGCGCTGAAGGACTGGCGGGCACGGGAGATCGCGCCAGGCCCCGACGTGCGCACCGACGAGGACATCACCGAGTACGCGATGCGGAACCTGATCACCTATCACCACCAGGCCGGCACCTGCAGAATGGGCATCGACGCGATGGCGGTGACGACCCCCGACCTGCGCGTCCACGGCGTCCCCGGCCTGCGGTTGGCCGACGCCTCGGTCATGCCCGCGGTCACCTCAGGCAACACGAACGCCCCCACGATCATGATCGCCGAACGCTGCGCCGACTTCGTACTGACCTCCTAGCCACTCGCCTTATCCACTCGCCGGCGCGCGGGGCTTGTGGTGTCCGCCGCGTTCAGTCGGCGCCCAACAGCGGCGCCGAACAACGCGGCGTAACACCACCGCGCCCCGCTTCCGGCGCCATCGAGCGGTCGGCCCCACTTTGCAGCCGCCGTGACCAGAATTAGAGCTCACAGGCCCCAAACGCACCAAGAAATGGTCACCGCGGCTGCAAAGACAACTGGAGTGGTTGGTGTGACCAGTGACGGCTTGGCGTCTGCACTCTTCGGCGATCACATAGGCCTCTTATCGCCAGCCTGTCTCGGCATCGCCGGCCTGTCTCGCTTCCCCCGCTTATCTCGCCACCTTCACTTGCCTCGTTAACGCCAACCTGTCTCGTCCGGCACCCCTAGCGCTGGAGCCTCAGTCACACGGGCCGCTTCTCCATCTGGCGTTTGCCTTGTGCACCAAATGACCACTTTTCGAGGCGGAGAGGCCCCAAAAGTGGTCGCCTGGTGCACAAAGCAAACGGGTGGGGCTTGTGTGATGCGAGGGGTTGGGGTCCATGAGGCTATTGGTGGCGGGGAGTTAGGAATCTTGCCAAGGGGCGGGGCAGGGCCTTGGACATGGGCTTGAAGGGTCCGGCGCTCGCGGCGGTCAGGTCCGGGGGTGTCAGGAACGCGGGCGGGGAATTGAGGTCGAGGGCGCCGAGCGGGGAGGTGGCCGCGGCGTCCCGGTGGGTCAGCGACGGCAGGTTCCATTTCTCTTCGATCAGCTTGAGCACCGAGGTGTGGTCGAGCACATCGCTCAGCACGAAGCCGGGACGCGCGTAGGGCGAGACGATCACGGCGGGGATCCGGAACCCGTAACGGTCGTAGGTGGACGGGCCTGTGTCCGCGTTAGCCAGCTGCGCGAAGGCCTTCCGGAACGGGGCGCGCAGCCACTTCGGCAGCGACAGCTGCCAGTTGTGCGCCGGCACGTCGTCCGGCGGCACCGCCGCCGGCGGCGGGACATGGTCGTAGTACCCGCCATGCTCGTCGTAGATCCACAGCAGCAGGGTCGACTCCCACGCCTTGCCGTGCATCACGGCGTTGACGACCGCCGCGGAGAAGGTTTCGCCGAGGCTGATGTCCTGCGGGTTCTCTTCCGAGTACAGGCCGAAGTCCGGGTCGACGATCGACACCGACGGCAGCGATCCCGCCGCGGCGTCGTCCAAGAACTCCTGCGTGGTCCGCAGGTGCCGGACGGCGCGGGCGAGCCCGAGCGGGTACAGATCGGCGGTGAACGACTTGTTGCCGCGCACCGCGTTGGCGACGCCCGGCAGCCACCGGCCGAGCTGGGCGAGCCTGCGGAGCAGCAGCAGCCCCCTGGCACCGAGCAGCCGGGTGAACACCACCTTCGCCGGGTGCACGTTGTGGTAGTTCACCCAGGAGATGCCGTTCTTGCTCAGGGTGTCGAAGATCGTCCCGGCCTTGGGGTAGTCCACCAGGTTCCACGGCAGGTCGTCGATCAGGCCGTGGGCGGTGCCAGCGATCAGGAAACGCCGGTTCGGGAACGTCGGGCCGAGGCAGGAGCAGAACCACCGGTCGGCCACCGGGAACGTGCCGGCGAGTCCGTGGTAGAAGGGCAGGTCGGCCTCGGTCCAGTAGCCCATCGGGAGGGCCGGGTCGCCGCCGGGAACCGTCTGCCACACGCTGGCCGCGAACCCGCTATTGTCGCCGTCGCCGTAGCAGATGTGGCTCGCGTTCCAGGTCTGCGTGGGGTCACCGCCGACCTGCGCGGTCGACGGCAAGTGGTGCGCCGGGATCCGCTGGCCGTTCGGCAGGACGTTGACGGCGGTAGGCGCGCCGTCCGCCCCAAGTGACAGGCCGTCGCCCCGCCCGGCCATCGTGCCCAGATAGTTGTCGTAGGAGTGGTTTTCCATCATCAGCACGACGATGTGCTTGATCTTCGGGATCAGGTCGCTGCCGGCGGGCAGGTCCGGCCGGGGCCGTTCACCGGGACCTGGTACCAGCTCGCGGCGCGCTATTTCCCGTTGTTCCAGCCGCTCCCACATATGGCTTCCCCCTCGGCGTCTCCCGCCGAATCATGTCATCAAGCCCGCGGGAGGCGATAGGCGAACGAGAAAGACCGCCCGGAAGGCCTCGCGATGCTGATCCCCGACCGGGCCCGGGAATCCGCCCTAGTCAGCGCCCTCGGCACGGGTCACAATGGTCGGCATGACCACGACGGAGCGGTCCTTGACACCCGGGGACATTGAGGCCGAACGGGCGGCGATCGAGGCCGAGATCGAAGGCAGCACGCTGCTGACGGCGTACGCGGAGACGGTGGCGGCCGCCGGCGATACCGTGGCGCACCAGTGGCTGGAAAGCCCGGCCGGCGGCGACGGACCGGATGGCCAGTGGCGCTCGCTGACCTACCGGCAGGTCCACGAGCAGGTGCGCGACCTCGCCGTCGGGCTCGGCCTGCTCGGGTTCCGGCCCGGCGAGTTCGCGGTGATCTGGTCCCGCAACCGGTCGGAGGCGACAATCGCCGACTACGCCGTGATGCACGCCGGCGGCGTCCCCGTGTTCATCTACAACACCGTCTCCGCGGAGCAGGCGGCGTACATCGCGGGGCACTGCGAGGCCAGCGTCGCGATCGTGGAACGGGAGTTCCTGCCCAGGCTGCGGTCGGTGTGGGACCAGCTGCCGAAGCTGCGCCAGATCATCCTCATCGACGGTGACGAGGACGGCACGGTCGACTGGCCGCAGCTGCTCCGGCTCGGGCACGCCGAGGCCGTGCGCTCGCCCGGCCTGTCCGACGAGACCTGGCGGCAGGTGACGCCAGACGACCTGGCGACCCTGATCTACACCTCAGGCACTACCGGCCAGCCGAAGGCCGTCATGCTCACCCACCGCAACCTCCGCTATTACCAGCTCGCCGTCATCAGGGTGATCCCGCTGGAGGACCAGCACGACGCCGACGGGAACGCCCGGCTGATCTCCTACCTGCCGATGGCGCACGTCACCGGCCGCAGCGTGGACCACTGGGGCGCGATGGCCAATCCGCTGACGCTGGCCTACTGCCCGGACGCGCTGCGGCTCTTCGAGATCGCCCCGCAGGTCCACCCGACGGCGCTTATCGGCATTCCGCGGGTCTGGGAAAAGCTGTACGCGGCGCTGAGCACGGCGCTGCCCGACATGTCGCCGGACGCCGTGCGCGCGATGCCCGAGCAGGTCAGGCAGGCGGTACTCGCCAGGATCGGACTTGACGAGTGCCGCATCGCGACGAGCGGCGCGGCGCCGATCGACCCGGCGATCATCGAGTTCTTCCGCGCGCTCGGCGTGCCGCTCTCCGAAGGGTGGGGGATGACCGAGCTGTCCAACGCCGCGACGCTCACCTCGCCGGCCGCCGCCCGCACCGGAGCGGTCGGCCAGGCGTTTCCCGGCGTGGAGCTGCGGATCGCCGATGACGGCGAGGTGCTGGTCCGGGGCCCGCTTGTGATGGGCGGCTACTACAAGGATCCGGAGCGGACGGCGGAGGCGCTGGACGCGGAGGGCTGGATGCACACCGGCGACATCGGGCAGCTCGACGCCGACGGCTTCCTGAGGATCACCGACAGGAAGAAGGAGCTGATCATCACCTCCGGCGGGAAGAACATCTCGCCCGCCCTCATCGAGTACGAGCTGCAGCGGCACCCGCTGATCGGCCAGGCCTGCGCGATCGGTGACAAGCGAAACTACGTGACCGCGCTGATCGTGCTCGACCCGGACGTGACCCCCGCGTGGGCCAAGGCGCACGGCGTCGAGGCGTCCTCGCTCGCCGAGCTGGCTGCCCGCCCCGAGGTGCTCGCCGAGGTCGAGCGCGGCGTAGAAGCGGCGAACTCGCACCTGGCCCGGGTGGAGCAGGTTCGCAGGTTCCGGGTGCTGCCGAACGAGTGGACCGCCGACTCCGGCGAGCTCACCCCGTCTCTCAAGCGCCGCCGCCGGGTGATCATCGACCGCTACGCCCAGCAGATTGACGATCTCTACCAGTGACCGCCAATATCATGGGCGGGTGACCAGTGGACAGCAGCTAAGGCTCTACAACTCGCTCGGGCGGCGGATCATGGACTTCGTGCCGTCCGCGGACGTCGTGGGCATGTACAGCTGCGGGCCCACCGTCTACCACTTCGCGCACCTGGGCAACATGCGGGCGTACGTGTTCGCCGACACGCTGCGCCGCGCGCTGCGCTGGAAGGCCATCCCGGTCCGGCAGGTAGTGAACATCACGGACGTGGGGCACGCCGTCGCCGACTCCGACACCGGCGAGGACAAGATCGAGATGGCGGCCGCGCGCGAGGAGCGCAGCGTCGAGGAGATCGCGGCGTTCTACACCAAGGCGTTCTTCGACGACACGACGGCGCTCAACGTGCTGCCGGCCGACGTCTACCCGCGGGCCACCGAGTACGTGCCGGACATGATCGAGTTCGCGGCCCGCCTCGAGGAGCTCGGGTACACCTATCTGCTGCCGTCAGGGCTGTACTTCGACACTTCCAAGTCACCGGGGTACGGCACGCTGGCGCTGCTCGACCTCGAAGGCCAGCGCGAGGGCGCGCGCGTCGAGCAGATCGAGGGCCGCATTAACAAGAGCGACTTCGCCCTCTGGCGAACCGAGGAGCCCGGCGTCCGGCGCGTGATGCGCTGGAAGTCGCCGTGGGGCTGGGGCGCCCCTGGCTGGCACCTGGAATGCTCGGTGATGTCGATGGCGCTGCTCGGGCAGCATTTCGACATCCACACCGGCGGCGTCGACCACCGCGAGCTGCACCACGTCAACGAGATCGCGCAAAGCGAGGCGTACCTCGGCGACGGGCAGCCGTGGGTGCGGTTCTGGGTGCACAACGAGTTCCTGCTGATGAACAACGCGAAGATCGCCAAGTCGTCGGGGCCCGTGCCGCGGCTCGCCGACCTCGTCGAGGCCGGCTACCACCCGATGGCCTACCGGCTGTTCCTGCTCGGCGGCCACTACCGCAGCCAGCTCGACTTCACCACGAACGCGGTCGATGCCGCGCAGGCGACGCTGCGCCGGCTGGCCGGGCGCGTCGAGGCGCTCCGCCCGCTGCCCG
>NZ_JBARCR010000128.1:0-4940 GCF_049794275.1 Trebonia sp. | reverse complement strand
CCGCAGCGCTTCCTCGGCGGCGAGCGCGCGCAGCGGGGTGCCGCCCATGCTGGCCAGCGCCACCCGGCCGTCGTAGGCGGCGACTCCGACGATGGCCCAGTCGTTGGCCCGGCGGACGAACTTCTGGTAGCCCCACGGCACGCTGCCGCCTCGGGGCACCCGGACCGCCGACAGCAGCTCATCGGGTGACAGCGCCGTCTCGAACGGCCCGACGAAGAAGTCGTCGGCGGCCACCGTCCGCACGCCGGCCGGCCCGGTGATCTCGACCGACCCGCCGAGCGCGAGCAGCGTCATCGGCAGGTCCGCCGACGGGTCGGCGTGCGCGAGCGAGCCGCCGATGGTGCCGCGGTGCCTGATCTGCGGGTCGCCGACCTGGGCGGCGGCGTACGCGAGCAGCGGCACCTCGGCCCGCACCAGGTCCGAGCCCGCGACGTCCGCGTGCCGCGTGGTCGCCCCGATGACCAGCTCGCCGCCGTCGCTCCTGATGCCGGACAGCTCACCGACCCGCGCGATGTCGACGAGCACCGCGGGCTGGGCCAGCCGCACCTTCATCATCGGCAGCAGCGAGTGCCCGCCAGCCAGCAGCTTCGCGTCCTCGCCGTGCTCGGCGAGCAGCGACAGCGCGTGCGCCGCGGAGTCGGCGACCTCGTAGTCGAACGCGGCCGGGATCATGCGCTCGCCTCGGAAGAAGCCTCGGTGCCTGACCGCTTGCCCGCCGCGGCGAGCACCGCACGGACGATGTTGTGGTACCCGGTGCAGCGGCAGAAGTTCCCTTCCAGCCCCTCCCGCACCTGCTGCTCGGTGGGGTCGGGGTTCTCCGCGAGCAGGCTGGTGGCCGCCATCACCATGCCAGGCGTGCAGAACCCGCACTGCAGGCCGTGGTTCTCGCGGAACGCCTGCTGGACGGCGCTCATCGTGCCGTCCTCGGCGACGAGGCCCTCGGCGGTGGTCACCGACCGGCCGTTGGCCTGCACGGCCAGCACCGTGCAGGACTTCACCGACTCGCCGTCGAGCAGCACGGTGCACGCCCCGCAGGACGTGGTGTCGCACCCGACGTTCGCGGCGCGCAAGCCGCAGACCTCGCGCAGGTAGTGAACGAGCAGCAGCCGTGGCTCGACGTCGTCGCTGCGCGCGGTCCCGTTGACCGTGAGCTTGATCTCCATGCCTGGGTCAGGCCTCCTTCGAACCATTGGCTGCTTGGATGGCACGCCACACCCGCTGCGGCGACGTCGGCATGTCGATATGCCTGACGCCGAGGTGCGACACCGCGTCGATCACCGCGTTCTGCACAGCGGGCGTCGAACCGATCGACCCGGCCTCACCGATGCCCTTGGCGCCGAGCGGGTTGTACGACGTCGGCGTCTCCATGTCCACCAGATCGAAGCTCGGCACCTCGGTGGCGGACAGGAACGGGTAGTCCGCGAACGTCGCGGTCAGCGGGTTGCCGTCGTCGTCGTAGACGACCTCCTCGAGAAACGCCTGCGCCGCGCCCTGGGCGATCCCGCCGTGCCGCTGGCCCTCGGCGAGCAGCGGGTTCATCACGGTGCCCGCGTCGTCGACGGTCACCACCCGGCGCAGGAACACCTTGCCGGTCTCGGTGTCGACGTCGACGACGGCTACGTGCGAGCCGAACGGGAACGTCGGCCCTGGCGAGGTGAACACGGTATGCACGAACAGCCGTTCCGCCTCGGCGAGGCCGCTCAGCGGCACCGAGATGTCCGGGTCGCCCTTGACGGTGAACGCGCTGGCCTCGGTGTCGAAGACCAGGTCCGACGGGCTGGCCTCCAGCGTCGCCGCGGCACGATCGCGCGCCACGTCGAGCAGCTCGCGGGACGCCTGCTGGACCGCCGCGCCGCCGAGCTGCAGTGAGCGGGAGCCGCCGGTACCGCCGCCGCGCGGCACCAGGTCGGTGTCACCCCACTTCACGGTGATCTTGTCGATCGGGATGCCAAGCTCCTCGCTGGCGAGCATCGCCCACACGGTCTGGTGGCCCTGGCCGTGCGGGGAGGTCCCGGTGAGAATGGTGGCGGTGCCGTCCGGGTGCACCTCGACGGTGCTGTTCTCGTTCGGGCCGCCTGCTTCGCCGCCCGGGCCGGTGATCTCCACGTAGGAGGACAGGCCGATGCCGAGCTGGAGCGTATCGCCGGCCGCGCGCCGCCGCGCCTGCTCGGCAAGCAGCTCGTCGTATCCGGCGGCCGCGAGGGCCTTTTCCAGCGCGGTCACGTAGTCGCCAGAGTCGTACACGGCGCCGAACGCGGTCTTGTGCGGCTCGGTGAACTTCGGCAGCAGGTTCTTGCGCCGCACCTCGGCCGGGTCGACCCCGGACGCGTCGGCGAACAGGTCCATGGCCCTGTCGATCGCGGCGGCTGCCTCGGGACGCCCCGCGCCCCGGTAGGCGCCGACCGGCGTGGTGTTGGTCACCACCGACGTGGTGAACGCCTCGGCGCGCGGGATCTCGTACGGGCCGGGGGTCATCAGCCTCGTCAGCATGGGCAGGAACGCGCCGGCCTTCGGGTAGGCGCCGCAGTCCTGCAGCACCTCGAGCCGGTAAGCCAGGACGGTGCCGTCCCGCATGCCGCCGATCGTGACCTTCTGCTCCTGCGCGCGCCCGTGCGGCATCACGAGCAGGTTCTCGTTCCTGGTCTCCGACCAGCGCACCGGGCGGCCGAGCTGCTTCGCGATCCAGCAGATCACCGCGTGCTCGGAGTCCGCGCCGAACTTGGCGCCGAACGCGCCGCCCACGTCGGGGGTGATGATCCGTACATCCTCCGGCCTGAGGCCGAGGATGCCCACAAGGGCGCCCTTGGTGCCCTGCGCGCCCTGGTTCGGGATCCAGGCGGTCAGCCGGCCGTCCTCACCCCAGACGGCCGCGCCGGACCGGCTCTCCATCGGCGCGGGAGCGACCCGCTGGTTCTGGATGACCTCGGAGACGACGACCTCGCACCCCTCGAACAGGTCAGGGTTGCTCTCGCTCTCGTCGCCGAACTTGACCACGACGTTCGTCTCGGCGTCAGGGAAGAGCAGGCCCCGCTCGCCGCTCAGCGCCTGGTGCATAGTGGCGACCGCGGGCAGGATCCCGTAGTCGACGTCCACCAGCTCGATGGCGTCCTCGCCCTGGTACATCTCCTTGGTGATCACGGCAGCGACGGGCTCGCCGACGAACCGCACCACGTCGGTGGCGAGCAGTGACTGAACCATCTTCTGGTTCATGTTCGGCATCATCGGCTTGACAGGGGCGAGCCCCGCATCGGCGAGGTCCTTGCCGGTGTACACGGCGACTACCCCGTCAGCATCCTGCGCCGCGCTGGTGTCGATGCTGAGGATGTTCGCGTGCGCGACCGTCGAGCGAACGAAATGCACGTAGCAGGCACCGGCGAGCCGTTCGTCCTGGACGTCTTCTGTGTAGACGGCTCCCGTGGTAAGGAAGCCGGGATCTTCGGTCCGCAGGACCCGGGTGCCAAGTATGCTCACGCCGCCATAACTCCTCTGCAGCCTCCGTGCTTCCCTCAACAGGTGATTTTCCGTCTCGATCCTGTCTTGCGCGGTATCCCATGGTCAAACCGGAGGAGCCAGCCCCGGTTGCTCCCGACCGCAACCGCGCCCTCCTGTTGTGCCCCGCCACAACGACCATTGACAGGTCGGCTATCAAAGTGATATCACATTAATAGGTCGGCGGATGGCCGGCACCACAGCCCACAGGGGGCACACATGAACGCACCCGACGACAACACCGCTGCGAAAGGCCCGCGCGGATGGTGGGCATCTCCCCCGCGACCCGGCATGCAGCGCTTCATCAACCCGTGGGAGTACAGCCACCTCCGCGCCTTCGGGGTCACGCGGATTTTCGGCGGCAGCGCCGCGGCCGCCGCGGGGGTCGTATGCCTTGCCTACGGCGTCCACGGATGGGCAGCCTTCTTCCTGGTTATCGGGGCGCTGAATCTCGGGGGCGGCTACTGGTACCTCACCGTCGATCGCTCCGCACCGGCCCGAACCTGAGCATGGACCAGAGCACCGAAGGGCAGCTGCGCGTTATCCGCAAGGTCATAGCGGTTATGCAGTCTGTCGGTATCCCGGTGTGGCTGTTCGGTGGCTGGGGCCTCGATGCCAGGATCGGCCGGATCACGCGCGAGCACGGCGACGTCGAGTTCTGGGTTGAGCGCATTCACGCCGACCGGTCGAAGGCAGTGCTCGTGGAAGGGGGTGCCACGGCTCTGACAACTCAGCCGCCAGCGGAAGCCTGCGAGTTCACGTGGGACGACGTCCTGTTTAGCACCGCATACTTTGACCGGCAGCCAGACGGATCGTCCGTGCAGCTCCTGGGGCGATGGTCCGATTGGCTGTTCCCGCCAGGATCGTTCGGCGACGAGCCCGGGACGCTCGATGGCATGCCGGTTCCGGTCATGAGCGTTTCCGGCATGCTCGCCATGAAGGAGCAGTTCCCGCACCTGCGCAACGGCCGGCCATGGCGGCAGAAGGACGTCGACGATATTGAGATACTTCGAGGACTGGCTGCCGAGGGGCGGGCCGGGAAATGAAAGCCGTGCGTCAGCCTGCCTTGCGGGCCTGGAATGCGGCGATCTCAGCCGTGATCAGCTCTGCGGCGCGCTGCCGGGGCAGGCCGAGTGTGGTGAACACCTCCGTTACCGGTCCGTCCGTGGCCAGCACGCCGATCAGCAAGTGCTCGGTGCCGATGTAGTTGTGGCCGAGGCGCAGTGCCGACTTCAGTGCGCCCTTGAGCGCCTCCTTGGCGGACTGGTCGAAGGACAGCTCGAGCAGCCCCTCCGAGTCGGGGGTCTGCACCTGCGGTGCGGGGCCGGTGCCTAGCGCGGCGTAGATCTGCCCGGGGGTTAGCCCGGCCGCGGCGATCGCCTTGGCCGCCAGCCCTTCAGGCTCGGAAAGCAGCGCCGCCGCCAGGTGGCCAGCGCCGAGCGGCTCCGGTG
>NZ_JBARCR010000127.1:0-2153 GCF_049794275.1 Trebonia sp. | reverse complement strand
CGTACCGGAGCAGCCCGAGCATCTTCTGGGCGGCCGGAGTCTTGGGGTCCATGTGGTTGAGCCGCAGCGAGGCCTCCGCGTAGTCGCGGAACTGCTCCAGCCCCCAGCCGCTCTTCGCCACCCCGATCACCGGGACGTCCAGCACTCCGCGCTGGACCAGGCCCACCAGCGCCGGGAACGTCTCGATCTTAGCCAGGTCCCCGGTGGCACCGAAGATTACCAGCGCGTCAACTTTGTCCGACATGTCATTCCTCCTGAGCAGTCGTTACGATCACATCGCGCCCGGGCCCGGTTGGCATCCCCCGCACTGGATGACCCCTGGCCAGCCGTCAGCTCCGCCGCTCAGCCGAGCTGTTCGAGGATACGGTCGCCGACCCGGACGGCGTTGGCCATCGCGGTCAGGGCGGGGTTCACCGCGCTGATGCTCGGGAAGAAGCTGGTGTCGACGACGTAGAGGTTGTCGAGTTCGTGGGCCCGGCAATCAGGGTTGAGTACCGAGGTGGCCGGGTCCGAGCCGAACCGTACAGTGCCGGCCTGGTGCGCGCAGCCGGCGACCGGGATGTCGGTCTTCAGGTACGCGAACCGGTGAGCCAGGTGGCCGGGCTGCATACGGAGCGAGGCGAGCATCGAGTGAAGCTGCTGGAACAGTTGCTTGGCGGCGGTGGGGTTGCTCGGCGTATATGCCAGGTGCACGCCGCCGTCCGGACCGAGGGTGACCCGGTTATCTGGCAGCGGCAGGTCCTCGGTGGACAGCCAGAAGTCCACGGCGTGCTCGGCAACGTCGCGCAGCGCCCAGTTCGGCGCGAACTTGGTCTCCAGGGGCTTCTCGCCGCGGAACATCGCCGCCTGCGACTTGCCGATCATCTGGATGTTGCCCATCGGGTAGTCGAAGTCCGGGCCGCGGAAGTAGAAGTCATTGAAGGCCAGGGTCTTCTGGAACACGGTCGGGTTCGGCTCCTTGGACAAGGCGAGGACGGCCTGGCTGTCGTGGTACATGAAGTTGCGGCCGACCTGATCGGACCTGTTGGCCAGCCCGTTCGGGTGCTTGTCGCTGGCGGAGGCCAGCAGCAGCTTGGCGGAGTTGGCCGCGCCGCAGGAGACGACCACGATGTCACCCTGGTACCGCACGGTTTCGCCGTCGTGCTCGGCCACCACCTGGGTGACCGCGGTGCCGGCCGGGTTGGTCTCCAGCTTCACTACCCGTGCGTTCCGGACCAGGGTGACGTTGGCGTGCTCCAGGGCGGGGCGGACGCCGGCCACCTCGGCGTCGGATTTGGCGTGCAGCGGACACGGGAAGCCGTCGCAGGCCCCGCACTTCACGCAGATGCTGTACGGCAGGTCCGCCTCGTTGACCCTGATGCCACACGGCGCGTGGAACGGGTGAAAGCCCTCCGCGGCCAGGTCGTCGGAGAGCTGCTGGATCCGCGGTTCGTGGGAGACCGCCGGGTACGGGTAGGGCGCGCTGGCCGGCGGTTCGGTCGGATCCTCGCCCCGCGCGCCGTGCACCTGGTACATCGTCTCGGCTGCGGTGTAGTACGGCTCCATGTCCTGGTAGGAGATGGGCCAGGCGGGCGACAGGCCGTCGTGGTGGCGCAGTTCGCCGAAGTCCTGCTCGCGCATCCGGTAGAGCGCGGCGCCGTACAGCTTGGTCGCGCCGCCGACGAAGTAATGCACCTGCGGCTGGAAGAACGACTTGGCCTTCGGGTCGTACCAGCTGTCCGGGGAGATATACCGGCCGTCGACGAACACGTCCACGGTCGACCAGTTCTCAGGCTCACGGGGCAGCCAGTCGCCGCGCTCGAGCAGCAGAACGCGCTTGCCTGATGGGGCGAGGTGGCGGGCGAGGGTGCCGCCGCCGGCCCCGGTCCCGATCACGATGACGTCGTAATGCTCACTCATGTCTTAGGTCCTTCCGGGTGGGGCGGAGGTGGGCGCCGGGGCGCCAGGCGTGCGGTTACTTGCCGGCGGGGGCTCCGTCACGAACTCGTCCCGGCTGACGCGCCGGCGGAATACGTAGTAGCTCCATATCTGGTAGGCGAGTACCACCGGCAGGAAGATGAGCACGATGATGGTCATCGCCTTGAGCGAGTAGGGGTTGGACGCCGTGTTATTCACGGTGAGGTTGTAGGCCGGGTTGGTGCTGGACACCATCA
>NZ_JBARCR010000126.1:0-1756 GCF_049794275.1 Trebonia sp. | reverse complement strand
GCCGTGCCCTCGTCCGCCGTGGCCGACGCGACCGCCGCCTCCTCCGCGGCACGGACCCGGGCGATGACCGCCGAGGCGTAGCCGAGCATCCACGACCGGCGCCACGCCTTCGCCCCGCCGCCATAGGCGGGGACCGGCTGCACAGCGAGCGCCCTGGCCATCTGCACCAGCAGGGAGGTGAACAAGATGTCCGCGCGTTCCAGGTCGGACAGATAGCCGAACACGTGCACCCGGCTGCCCGGCTCGCGGCGGTTCAGCAGGATGCACTGGCAGCGGAGCGCGATGGCCAGCCCGGCGAGCAAGTGCGCCTTGACAGCGGCCCAGGGGTTGCCCAGGTCGAACACCCGGTCCCCGACGGAATCGGTCTCCGGGCGCAGCGCCCCGAGCAGCGCCCGGTCGATGCCGTAGCGGGCCATCAAATCGGCGGCCTTCGCGGTCAGCGCCTCGGCTTCCTCGGGCGTGCAGCCCTCATCCTCAGCCTTAGCCAGCAGCTTGCGAACCCGGTCAAGAAGGTCAGTTTGCACTGGATGCTCCCACCATAGATGTAGTCGAATTCAGTGCTGAATACTAACGACGCCATCTGACATTCCCGGGCCGCCACCGGGCACCCGCCTTCCGCACCCTACACTCGCTACTGACATGGCCGTTCAGATCTCGCCCAGCATCCTGTCCGCGGACTTCGCCCGGCTCGCCGATGAGGCGCGCGCGATCGAGACCGCGGCTGACTGGCTGCACGTCGACGTGATGGACAACCACTTCGTGCCCAACCTCACGATCGGCCTGCCGGTTGTCGAGTCGCTGCTGAAGCACGTCACGCTGCCGATTGACTGCCACCTGATGATCGACGACCCGGACCAGCACGCGCCCGGCTACGCCGAGGCGGGAGCGCGGAACGTCACCATTCACGCGGAAGCGGCCAAGGCGCCGGTCCGGACGCTGCGCGCGATCCGCGCCGCGGGCGCCCGCGCCGGGCTCGCGGTCAATCCCGGCACGCCGGTCGAGCCGTACGAGGACCTGCTCGCCGAACTCGACATGCTGCTGCTGATGACGGTCGAGCCCGGTTTCGGCGGGCAGCACTTCCTCGACCTCGTGCTGCCGAAACTTCGCCGCGCACGGGACATGGTCGCCAGGCACGGCGGCGCGGTCTGGCTCCAGGTGGACGGCGGGGTCGGCGTGGAGACGATCGAGCGGTGCGCCGACGCGGGCGCCGACGTGTTCGTGGCCGGCTCGGCGGTGTACAGCGCGGACGACCCGGCGCAGGCGGTCCGCGCGCTGCGCGAGCAGGCACAGCGGGCCACCGCGCACGCCAGCTGGGCGCGCTAGAACCCCGCTAGAACCTCGCTAGAATCCCGAGTTCACCACCAGCGGGTAGCTGGCGCCGCCCGGGTTGATCGTCAGCGTCGCCCCTGAGACGTTCCGGCCGGCGGACGCGATCAGCACCGAGGCGGTCTGGCCCGCGGCGAGGGTCCCTGACGACCGCGGCCAGACGAGGATGCTCGCGCTGGGGGTGACGGACCAGCTGACCGGCCCGCCGTTCGCCTTGAGCGAGAGCCAGGCGCCGAACCGCCCGACGTTGATCTTGGCGCCCGACTGCAGCGAGACAGCGGAACCCAGCAGGGACACCGACAGCGTGACCTGCACCGCCGGTGTGGTGGTCGTCACCGGGGGGGCCGGGCCCGATGGGGACTTGGTGCTCGGGATGGCCGCGGCGCGCGCCGTGGCGGACGATCGCTGGTGCGCCGCCGGCGCGCCCGGC
>NZ_JBARCR010000125.1:0-11015 GCF_049794275.1 Trebonia sp. | reverse complement strand
ACGTTCACGATGCAAACGAACAACACGAAGGGGTGCTGCGCACGGCCCACGCGACGGCGAACGCCGTCCCCGCAAGGGCATATACCAGGGGCTTGCGCAGCCGCGGGCGGATGAACGTCATCATGTGCCTGCCTCCTCCGGGTCGAACATCTTGTCCACCGTCAGGTCAAAGAACCGCGCGATCGCGAACGCCAGCGGCAGCGACGGCAAGTAGCGGCCGCTCTCAATGGAGATCACCGTCTGGCGTGACACGCCCAACGCCGCCCCTAGCTCAGCCTGCGACATCTCCCGCTGGGTGCGCTGCTCCCGGACCTGATTCCGCATGATGTCAAGGTACCTTTACTTCGCTGACTATGTCAAGCACCCTTTACACGACCGCGGACGCTGGTGCCGGGGCCGTGGCTCAAAGACCTGAGTTGGCTCACGATTCTGGATTGCCGGGTGCGTCTCTGCCGACTCGGCTCTCCCCGTGCTCTGCTGGCTCGTGCTTGCCCTGGCTGCACCAGTCGCCACGGGTCAGCTTGTAGGCGAAGTCCCCGTGTTCAGCGCCGGGCATCAGGTCAGCGTCCGGGTAGCAGAACGTCCTGACCCGGCGCATCCCGCAGTTCTCAACCACCCGCCACGAGCCGATGCTGGCGGCCATCGTGGTCGCCACGACCCGGTCCAGGTGCAGGCGCTCGACGTTGACGGGCTCTCACCAGGGAAACTGGCTGACGATGCGGTCGGGATAATCGACTCGGCTATTTGCGCAGTGGCCTGAAGCCCGCGCGGACCTCTTCCGAAAAGAGTCGCGGCTGTTCCCAGGCGGCGAAGTGCCCGCCCTTGTCTACCTCGTTGAAGTAGATGAGGTTGTGATACGCACGCTCTGCCCAGCTCCGCGGGGCCTGGTAGTTCTCGCCGGGAAAGACGCTGACGGCAGCCGGGACGGAGACGTCGGCGTCGTTGTAGAGGCTGTGCTTATTTTCCCAGTAGAGGCGGGCCGACGAAACCGCCGTGCTTGTCAGCCAGTAGAGCGTGATGTTGTCCAGGACATCGTCTCGGGTGAGGTCGCCTGCGGGGTGCCCATGGCTGGTGTATCCGAGCACGGCGGAGGTGACCGGCGGCGCTGGCTGGCCCCAGCCGTCACCGTGGTCAAGGAGCCAGGCGGCTAGGCCGACGGGTGAATCCGCCAGTCCGTACAGCGTTTGCGGGCGCGTCCCCATGAAGCCGGCGTAGGCGCGTCGCCTCGTATACAAGATGTTCAGCTGCTCGTATGCGCGTCTTTCGTCGTCTGACAGGCCTGGTGGCGGCGGGTCGCCGGCCTGGAGCGCCTTGGCGACGTCAGGCGGAACCGTGGCTGGGAAGTTGACGTGGATGCCGAGCAATTCCGGAGGTGCCTGGTGCCCCATCACGTTCGTGATAGCCCCGCCCCAGTCGCCGCCTTGGGACACAAATTGCGTGTATCCGAGGCGCTCCATCAGCACTACCCAGGCACGGGCGATGCGGGCGGGGTCCCAGCCGGTAGCGGTCGGCTTGCCGGAGAACCCGTAGCCCGGCATTGACGGGATCACTAGATGGAAAGCATCCGATGCGCTCGCGCCATGTGCCGTGGGATTGGTGAGCGGGCCGATGATCTTCAGCTGCTCGATGACCGATCCGGGCCACCCGTGCGTGACGATGAGCGGCAATGCGTTTTCGTGGTCCGAGCGGACGTGAATGAAATGAATGTCTAGCCCATCGATCTCGGTCATGAACTGCGGCAGGGCGTTCAGCTTCGCCTCGCACTTGCGCCAATCGTAATCTGCGGCCCAATAGCGCGCCAGTTCCTGCATGATCGCGAGGGGCACGCCTTGCGAATCATCGGTGACCGTTTCCCGTTCCGGCCACTTTGCCGCGTTTATGCGGCTGCGCAGATCGGTAAGCTCTGCTTCCGGAACATTCACATGAAACGGACGAACAGCCGTCTTATCATTGGCTGCCTGCTGTGCGCCTTCAGCCATAGCTTCGGACCTCCTGCGAAACCGGTGATGGCGCTCAGGGAGTGGGCGGGGATAGCCAGCGTTCCATGCAGTTGAGGAGTTCCTCGATGTCGATCGGCTTGGTGATGTAGTCGCTGGCGCCGGCGTCGATGCTCTTCTCGCGGTCGCCCTGCATGGCGCGGGCAGTGACGGTGATGACGGGCAGGCTGGCGTACTCGGGCATCTTGCGGATCGCGCGGGTGGTCTCGTAGCCATCCATCCGCGGCATCATCACGTCCATCAGCACCAGGTCGATGTCGCCGGCGCCCAGCGCGGCGATGGCCTTCCTCCCGTCGGTCGCCTGGACGACCGTCATGCCGTGCATTTCCAGCACGTCGGCCAGCACGAAGGCGTTGCGGGGGTCGTCGTCGACGACGAGGATCCGGTGCCCGGTCAGTCCGGCGTGCGCCCGCGCGGCGGGAACCGGGCGGACGTCGGCCACGGTCGCGGCCGACGACTGCACGGCGGGCCGGGCGGCTGCCTGCACGGTGGCCCCCTGGGATGGCGTCGCGGCGCGGGTCCCGCCGAGCACGGCCAGCGGGAGGCGGAGGCTGAAGGTGCTGCCCACGCCGAGCTCGCTGCGCACCGTGACCTCGCCGCCGAGCCGGGCGGCGACCTCCCGGCAGATGGCCAGGCCCAGGCCGGTGCCGCCATAGCGCCGGCTGGTGGTCCCGTCGGCCTGCTGGAAGGGGGAGAAGATACTGCCGAGGTTGTCGCGGCCGATGCCGATGCCGGTATCGGTCACCGAGAACACCACCCACGACCCCGTGTCCGCGCCCGCCTGCCCAGGCCCCGCCGTGTCGATGTGCAGCTCGACGCGGCCGTGGTCGGTGAACTTGACCGCGTTGGACAGCAGGTTGTAGAGGATCTGGCGGAGCCGCTGCTTGTCGGTCTCGAGCACGGCGGGCACGCCGGGCGCCGTGGTGATCATGAACCGCAGCCGCTTTTCCTCGGTCAGCGGGCCGAACACGCCGCGCAGGTCCTCGACGAGCCCGGCGAGCGCGAACCGCTCCGGGGTGATCTCCATCTTCCCCGCTTCGACCTTGGTCAGGTCCAGGATGTCGTTGATCAGCCGCAGCAGGTCAGAGCCCGAGGAGTGGATGATCGTGGCGTACTCGACCTGCTTGGCGGTGAGGTTGCCCTCCAGGTTCTGCGCGAGCAGCCTGGCGAGCACGAGCAGGCTGTTCAGCGGGGTGCGCAGCTCGTGGGACATGTTCGCGAGGAACTGTGACTTGTACCGCGACGCCAGGTCCAGCTCCCCCGCCTTGTCGGCGAGCTCGGCGTTGGACCGCTGCAGTTCCTGCTGCCTGGCCTGCAGCTCCGCGGTCAGCCGCTGCGACTGCTCGAGCAGCGCGTCGGTGCGGGCGTTGGCGATCATCGTGTTGACGTTGACCCCGATGGTGTCCATCAGCTGCTCGAGGAACTCGCGGTGCACCTGGGTGAACGGCCACAGCGAGCCGGCCTCGATGACGCCGAGCACCTGGTCCTCGAACACGATCGGCACGATCATCACATTGACCGGGCGCGTCTCGCCGATCGCCGAGGAGATGCGGACGTAACTTCCGGGGACCTGGTCCAGCACGATCGGCTTCCTGGTCTTGGCGACCTGGCCGATCAGCGAGTGACCGAGCAGCACTGCGGCCGGCGTGTCGCCGTCGAGCCCGTACCCGGCGATCAGGCGCAGCCGGGTCCGCGCCTCGCCGGGCTCGGCGAGGAAGAACGCGCCGTGCTGCCCGCCGACCATCGGGATGAGCTCGTCCATGATCAGCTCGGCGACGTCCGCCAGGTCGCGCTGACCCTGCATCAGGCCGGCGATCCGCGCCAGGTTGGTCTGCAGCCAGCCTTGCTGCTGGTTGGCCTCGGTGGTCTCGCGCAGCGACAGGACCATCGTGTTGATGTTGTCCTTGAGCTCGGCGACCTCGCCGCTGGCCTCGACCGCGATCGACCTGGTCAGGTCGCCGGTCGCGACCGCGCTTGTCACCTCGGAGATCGCCCGGACCTGCCTGGTGAGGTTCCCGGCGAGCTCGTTCACGTTCTGCGTCAGCCGCTTCCAGGTACCCGAAACGCCTTCGACCTCGGCCTGGCCGCCGAGGCGGCCTTCGCGGCCGACCTCCCTGGCCACCCGGGTGACTTCGGCGGCGAACGCCGATAGCTGGTCGACCATCGTGTTGATGGTGGTCTTCAGCTCGAGGATCTCGCCCCGCGCGTCGACGTCGATCTTCTTGGTCAGGTCGCCTTGCGCGACGGCGGTCGTGACCTGGGCGATGTTGCGGACCTGGCTGGTCAGGTTGTTGGCCATCGAGTTGACGTTGTCGGTCAGGTCCTTCCAGGTCCCGGCCACGTTCGGCACGGTCGCCTGGCCGCCAAGCCGGCCGTCGGTGCCCACCTCGCGGGCCACCCTGGTGACCTCACCGGCGAACGCCGACAGCGTGTCCACCATCCCGTTGATGGTCCCGGCCAGGGCGGCGACCTCGCCCTTGGCTTCGACGGTGATCTTCTGGCTCAGGTCGCCGCGCGCCACCGCCGTGGCCACCTGGGCGATCGACCGGACCTGCGCGGTGAGGTTAGACGCCATGACGTTCACGTTGTCGGTCAGGTCTTCCCAGGTGCCGGACACGCCCTGGACGATGGCCTGGCCGCCGAGCTTGCCCTGGGTGCCCACGTCACGGGCGACCCTGGTGACCTCGCCGGCGAAGGACGACAGCTGGTCGACCATCGTGTTGATGGTCTCCTTCAGCTCGAGGATCTCCCCGCGCGCGTCGACGCGGATCTTCTGGCTCAGGTCGCCCTTGGCGACGGCGGTGGTGACCTGAGCGATCGAGCGGACCTGCGCGGTCAGGTTGGCCGCCATCACGTTGACCGACTCGGTCAGGTCCTTCCAGGTGCCGGACACGCCCTGCACGTCGGCCTGGCCGCCGAGGCGGCCCTCGGTGCCCACCTCGCGGGCGACCCTGGTGACCTCGCCGGCGAAGTCGGACAGCGTGTCGACCATCGTGTTGATGGTGTTCTTGAGCTCCAGGATCTCCCCGCGGGCATCCACCGTGATCTTCTGGCTCAGGTCGCCCTTGGCCACGGCCGTGGCGACCTGGGCGATCGACCGTACCTGGACGGTGAGGTTGCCGGCCATGAAGTTGACCGAGTCGGTCAGGTCCCGCCACGTCCCGCCCACGCCCGGCACCTGCGCCTGGCCGCCGAGCCGGCCCTCGGTGCCCACCTCGCGCGCCATCCTGGTGACCTCGCCGGCGAACGCGGACAGCTGGTCCACCATGGTGTTAACGGTGTTCTTGAGCTCCAGGATCTCCCCGCGGGCGTCCACCGTGATCTTCTGGCTCAGGTCGCCCTTGGCGACGGCGGTGGTGACCTGGGCGATGTTGCGGACCTGGCTGGTCAGGTTGCCCGCCATGAAGTTGACCGAGTCGGTCAGGTCCCGCCACGTCCCGCCCACGCCCGGCACCTCGGCCTGGCCGCCGAGCCGGCCGTCGGTGCCCACCTCGCGGGCCACCCGGGTGACCTCGCCGGCGAACGCCGACAGCGTGTCCACCATCCCGTTGATGGTCTCGGCGAGCGTCGCGACCTCGCCCTTGGCCTCGACGGAGATCTTCTGGCTCAGGTCGCCGCGCGCCACCGCGGTGGTCACCTGGGCGATGTTGCGGACCTGGCTGGTCAGGTTGCCCGCCATGCCGTTGACCGAATCGGTCAGGTCCTTCCAGGTGCCCGCGACCGCGGGGACCTGGGCCTGGCCGCCGAGCTTGCCGTCGATGCCGACCTCGCGGGCCACCCGCGTCACCTCGGAGGTGAACACGGACAGTTGCTCGTTCATCCCGTTGAAGACGGCGGCGATCTCGTTCATCAGCGGGTCCTGGCCGTCAGGCAGCCGGGTGCTGAAATCGCCGCCGCGCACCGCGCTCAGTCCGGCGAGCAGCTGCTGCATCTGCTCCTGCTGTCTGGCCTGCGTCGCAGTCGCCATGCCGTCATCACCTTCCACTTTGCGCGGTATAGCGCGGAGTGGGTTCAATGATGCCACGGGCGCGCAGGCGAGCCCGCGTTGTCAGCTGTGCCGGATCTCGCGGGCACCGACATCGCCGGGCCTGTCACCGCCTAACCTACGGGAATGTCGTCCCCCGGCCTGTCGCTGCTGACGCTCAACATCGGCAACCCGTCCCCGGACCGCGCCCGGCGGCAGCTGGCCTGGCTTGTCCGGCGTGAGGAGGATGTCCTGGTCCTCACCGAGACGAAGGCCAGCGCGGGGTGCCGGCTGCTCGCCGAGGAATTCACCGCCGCCGGCTACGCGGTGCACTATCCGCGGCCCGGTCCCGGCGAGTACGGCACGATGATCGTCAGCACCGTGCCCGCGGCGCCGGACGGCGGGTTCGGTGACCGGGTCGGGTACCTGCCGTCCCGGGCCGCGGCGGTCATCCTGCCCGCGCCGGCCGGGGCGCTGCGGGTCATCGGCCTGTACGTGCCGGCCAGGGACGCCAGCGCCGGCAAGACCGAACGCAAGCGCAAATGGCTGGCTGCCTGCGACACCGCGCTCGCCGCCGCCGTCACAGAGATGCCCGCGATCGTGCTCGGCGACCTGAACGTCCTCGAGCCGGACCACTGGCCCCGCTACCCGTTCTTCGCCCCGTTCGAGTACGACTTCTACCGCACTCTGGCCGAGGCGCAGCGGCTGACCGACGTGTTCCGCTACCTGCACCCGGACGAGGCCGAATACAGCTGGTTCGGCCGGATCGGCGACGGCTACAGGTATGACCACGCGTTCTGCAGCCAGTCCCTCAGCGGCTACATCACCAGCTGCGATTACCTGCACCAGCCACGTGAGGACATGCTCTCGGACCACTCGGCCCTCACGATGCGGCTGGCCATCATCCCGCCGGCGCCGCTGCCGCCCGCGTGACGGCCGGGACGAATTGGCTGCCCTACGCCAGTACGCCCCTCAGTTCCGCCAGTGACTCGCGGAAGATGCCTGGCAGGTCCGGCTGGCCTGGCGCGCTGACCCAGCGTGCGAAGGCGACCTTGAAGACGGCGACCCCCGTCTCGGCGGCCAGGCTCGCGCCCGGCTCGGGAACACCGCGGTCCCGGAGCGCGCTGGCCACCGCGGACGCGAGCGCCGCGAGCTTGATCAGCTCGCGCTCCCGTAGCTCCGCGTTCGCGGACACGATCGCGTCGCGCAGCCTGACCCGTTCCGGGTTTTCCTGCAGCATGGCGGCCGCGGCTTCGAATGCCGCGCCCACCAGGTCCATCGCCGTCGCCGCGGCCGGCGCGTCGGCGACCGCGCGGGCCAGCAGGTCCCGCAGCCGTTCCATGCCGTAGAACAGGACCTCGCGCTTGTCGGCGAAATGCCGGAAGAACGTCCGCTCGGTCAATCCGGCCCGTGCGGCGATCTCCGCGACCGTGGTCTGCTCGAACCCGTGCTCGGCGTAGAGCTCCATCGCTGCCTTCGCCAGGCGGCCGCGCGCGTCCGGCTCCCATCGACCCATGGCATGATGCTACGTGATGACAGTGACTGGCATCAGCATGCTACGCTGATGACAGCGACTGACATCAGGAGGTTTCTCATGCGGGTATTCGTCACCGGCGCGTCCGGCTGGATCGGTTCGGCCGTCGTCCCCGAGCTCCTCGGCGCGGGTCACCGGGTCCTCGGGCTCGCCAGGTCCGACGACTCGGCAGCCTCGATCGCCGCCGCCGGAGCCGAGGTGCTCCGCGGCGACCTGGACGACCTAGACACCCTGCGCGCCGGGGCCGCCGGCTCTGACGGGGTCATCCACCTCGCGTTCATCCACGACTTCACCGACATCGAGGCGTCGGTAACCGCCGACCGGCGCGCCATCGAGACGATGGGCGGCGTGCTCGAGGGCTCAGGAAAGCCCCTGGTCATCGCCTCGGGAACGCCCGCGTTGCCCGGGCACGTCGCGACCGAGCGCGACGAGTCCGCGCCAGGCTCGCCCGTGGCAGGCCGGATGGCGAACGCCAGGGCGGCTCTCGGCATGGCGGCGCGCGGGGTCCGGTCGTCGGTCGTAGGGCTGCCGAGGACGGTGCACGGCGACGGCGACCGGCACGGCTTCATCGCCCGCCTGGTCGGCATCGCCCGCGACACGGGCGTCTCCGGCTACGTCGGCGACGGGTCCAACCGCTGGCCCGCGGTGCACGTGCTGGACGCCGCGTACCTGTTCCGCCTCGCGGTGGAGCAGGCCCCGGCGGGATCGAGGCTGCACGCGGTCGGCGACGAGGGCGTGCCGATCCTGGACATCGCCGAAGTGATCAGCCGCCACCTGAACGTGCCGACGGCATCCGTCTCGGCCGGGGATCTCGGTTTTCTCGGGCAGGTCCTCTCTATCGACCAGCCGGCGTCCGCCGCGCTGACCCGCGAACTCCTCGGCTGGCGGCCGGTCCAGCCCGGCCTCATCGAGGACATGGACAAGGGCCACTACTTCGGCTAGCCTGCCTGGCTCACGCGATGCGCCGAGGACGGCTTTCACCCCCTGCGGGGGAGGCGCATCGGCAGCGCGCGCGACATTCTCGGCGTAGCCGAAACCCTTAGGAACGCAGGAGCAGGACATGACGACACAGGCCGCCTTCGCCCCCGAGGAATGGACAACGGTCCTCGAGGGGCCGCCGACCGCGGGCATGATCGTGATCACCGCGGCCCACGGGGGCACGTTCCGCGAAACCATCGCGATGTCGAAGGCCTATACCGAAGCACGCGCCGAGCACGGCGAAAGCGAGCTCCTCGACGAGATCGTGTCAGCGAAACCCAAGGTGGACCACACGCGGTATCACTCGCCAGAAGAGCTCAGGGACACCGGGCTCGGGCACATCCGTGACGCCATGACCTTGCTGCACAGCAAGGCGACCGCCGAGGAATGCGATGACTACCGGCACTTCGTCCTCGCCCTCGCCGACAAGGTCGCCGCCGCCCACCGGGAGCACGGGCAGGCAGTGAGCCCCGAAGAGACAGCGGCCATCGAGCAGATCACCGCGGCACTCGGCGCGGCCGGCTCTTGACCGGACCCACGGTCTGGGCCGGGTGAGAGCGGGGGAAGGCCGTGCTGGTCCTTGACCTGATGCTGGTCGGCCTCGCGGTCGCGGTCGACCCGCTGCCGCTGACGGCCTTCCTTGTCGTGCTGCCCTCCAAGCGAGGAGCGCGCAAAGGCGCGGCGTTCGTGTTCGGCTGGCTAGTGTCCCTGGCCATTGTTGTCGCGGTCACGGTCACCGCTACCGGCAATGACCCGCCCAAGCCGGCCACGGCCCCGTCGCTGGCCGCGCTGGCGATCAAGATCGTGCTCGGCGTTGTCCTGGTCAGGATCGCCGTCCGGCACATCCGGGCCAGACGGCGGCCCATGCCGCCCAAGAAGCCGCCCAAGTGGCAGGCGCATGTGGACAGCATGTCCCCGTGGTTCGCCATGGCCCTGGCCCCGACGCTGCAGCCCTGGGTGCTGATCGGCCTGGGGGCGGCCACCGTGGTGGAGGCCAAGCTGACCAGCTGGCAGAGCTTCCTGGCGCTGGGCTTCTACTGCGTCCTGGCCTCGTCGTCCTACCTGGCCATGGAGATCTACGCCGTCGTCAGGCCCGCCCAGAGCCAGGAGCTGCTGGTCAAGTGCAAGACCTGGGTCGACTCCCACATCGACCAGGCGATCATCATAGGGAGCCTGTTCATCGGTCTCTGGTTCATCGCCGACAGCATCTACCTGATCATCAACTCATGAGCGGATGCCGGGGACTGGACGGCCGTCCTCCAGGTAGACGAATCTGCGGTGCCGCGACACGGCGCGCACCCGGCGCCGGATCGGGGGCCTGAGCAGCGCGAGCGCGGCATCCAGCGGGACCAGCCGGTACTCGGCGATCTCCTCCGGTTGCAGCCTGATCGCCGCCAGATCCGCGTCGTCGGCCGGCCCGCAGTCGAACAGGAACCGGATGCCGCCCGGGTGACCCGGACGGCCGGGACGGTAGTCGGTGCAGGCCAGCCGGCCGCTGTTTACCTCGATGCCGCACTCCTCGAGCACCTCCCGCCGGCACGCGTTCCACGGTGTCTCCCCGTCCGCTTCCATGACGCCGCCGGGGATCGTCCAGCCGGTCTTGTACGTCGGCTTGAGGATCAGCAGCCGCCGCGCCTGATCGAAGATCAGGGCGCCGGCGGACACCGGTATCGCCGGAAGCTCGGCAGCGACCACGTTCTGGTCATTCACACAGCCAGGATCCCATGCGGAGGGATGCCGAGGGAAAGGGCTAGCCCGGCGGCGAGCACCCGCCGCCGAGCCGCCCAGCCTGTCACGCCACCCGGAACTTCTCGGCGTCGGCGGCCTTGAGCGCCAAGCCGAGGCCCGGGCGGGCGGGGTCCGGGCGCAGCGCGCCGCCGTGCGGATCGAGAGCGCCGTCGAACAGCATCGACTCGATCCGGACGTGGTCGTGGAAGTACTCCAGGTGGCGCAGGTTCGGGACGGCCGCGCAGACGTGGGCGTGCAGGTTCGGCGCGCAGTGCGCGGAGACCTGCAGGCCGGAGGCGGCCGCCACGGCGCTGGCGCGCAAGAACTCGGTGATGCCGCCGCACCTGGTCACGTCGACCTGCAGGCAGTCGACGGCCTGCGCGCCCACCATGCGGGCGAAGTAGGCCAGGTCGTAGCCGTACTCCCCCGCGGTGACGTCGGGCGCCACCTGGTCGCGGACCTCCCGCAGGCCGTCCAGGTCGTCGGAGCTCACGGGTTCCTCGAACCAGGTCACGTCGTGGCCGGCCATCGCGCGGGCCATCCGGACGGCCTGCTTGCGCGTGTAGCCGCCGTTGGCGTCCACGTACAGCTCGGCGTCCGGGCCGATCACCTGCCGGGCGAAGGCGATCCGCGCCAGGTCGCGGGTCTCGTCGGCGCCCCACGACTCGCCGATCTTGATCTTGACCCGGGGAATGCGCCACTCCCCCGTCCACTGCTCGAGCTGGGCGCGCGCCGCGGGCTCGTCGTAGGTGGTGAACCCGCCGCTGCCGTAGACCGGCACGGCGTCCCTGGCCTGGCCGAGGAGGCGGCTGAC
>NZ_JBARCR010000124.1:0-2228 GCF_049794275.1 Trebonia sp. | reverse complement strand
GTGCAGCGCCGTCCGCAGCGCGCCTTGTCCTGGGCGGCCGGGTCGCCAGGGGCGCTCGGGTCGGCGTGGGAGGCCGTGCCGGCCGTCGACGCCGGGTTCTCCTGGTGGGTGCGAGACGACGCGGGCGGCTGGCACCTGGGGGCGATCGAGGAAGTCAACCCGGTCGGCGGCAGGGAGGGGCTGCTCAGGATGGCCCTGCTGCCGCCGCTCGGCCACTGCACAGCCGCGCTGGGCCTGGAGGTCAGCGGGCCGGTGCAGCAGGTGACGGCGAACCTCCCGGTGCGCTGGTAGCGGCGGCCCGGCCGGCTGGGAGACCCTGGAAACGTGGACGCCGAGACGTACCTGCGGAACCTCGCGGAGTCAGAGCTGCGGCGGTACCGAGACGGCGGCCCGGAGAGCATGCCGGAGGCCACCGAGCGGATGCGGGCGGTGGCGGCGGCGTTCGCCGGGACCGGGGTACTCGAACCTGCTGTCGCGGACACCGTCCTTGACGAGCTCACGACCGCATTGACAATCCGGTCGCCCCGCGATCCGCGGGCGCGTCATAGTGCGCGGCTGCGGCACGTGCGCCAGAGTCCCCTGAGCGCCAGCACTCCGGCCGGTCCTCACACGGTCTCGGTGACGCCTGCCGGCGCGCTGCTCCAGCTGCGCGCCGGCGAGACCGACGTGGACGTTTACCTGTTCGCCGCCATCAGCACGCCAGAGCTGGCGTGTCTGAGCGCGGGCGTCCTCAGCCTCCCCAAGGGCTCGCTGCTCCCCAGGAGCGAGCAGCGGCAAGGCCTGCCATCGCCGTCGCCGCCGCGCCTGCTCTCCGGCTGGGCGCTGCGGGGAGTACCCGGCGACCTGCGCGCGGTGGACGAAACCGGGCGCTCCTACGACCTCGTCTTCAACGGCGGAGGCGACGGCACGTGGTCAACCGGCCAGTTCAGCCTGCTGGCGAACCCGCGCCGCCAGCCGCCTGGCGCCGCGCAGAACTGGACGTGGCTGGATGTCGGCAATGAGGAGCACTCCGTCCGGATCGACCTGACCGCCAGTTCTTCCTCGCCCGAGGTAACGGCGACGCCGAACGGTCTCTGCGCTGGCGAGCAGTTCCTGCGGATCCGCACCGAGGCCGTGCTCGGGAGCGGGTACCACGACATCGGCACCGACCTGCCGGCGCTCGCCGCCATGGTGCCCGCGCTGCGGGCTGTCGGCCTGCTGCCGGAAGACAGCGCGTCCGCACGGCTGGTCGCCGCGCTATGCCGCCGTTACGCGGTTACCGGGGAAGACGTCACCGACCCGCCAGCCGAACTGCCCGTCCGCTGGACTGATGTGCTGACCGGGGGCCAGTACGGTGCCGGGCCGGAAGCCGCCGGAACAAACCCGCCGCCCGCGGCGGCGAGCCTGTCCGTGAGGTTCCCCGAGACCGACGGACTGACGATCGTGCTGTCCGGGCTGCTCACCAGGGGGCAGCGCACCACCATGACCGGCGCGTTCTTCGGCCCGATCGAGGGCGGTTATCCCGAGGGACCGTGCATCTGGCTGCGGGACGACGACGGTCTGTGGCATGTCGCCAAGGTGGGCAGCTGGAGCAGCGGCGGTGTCAACGTGTTCAAGGCCGAGGTAGTTCCCCCGGTGCCGCCGTCCGCCGCTGCCGTCGACATCCTGGTCATCAGTCGCACCGCGGACATGCGCGCCTCCGCCCCGCTCACCTGGTGGACATCATGAACTGGTACGACTCGCTGCCGACGGCGGACACCCAGGTGCCGTGCGGATCCGGCTCGCACACCGTGCGCTGGGAAGCGGGGCAGCTTACGCTGCCATCGCACCCGGACGCTGAGGCCGAGCTTGTGCTCGCCGCGCTCGGCGGGGACAAGCCCGCCTGCGTGGCGATCGCCGAGACCTGGGCCAGGCACACCGCCGACCTCGGGGTCCTCGCCACCGGGCCGCGATGCGTCGCGGACTGGGTGAGCGTCAGCCGGGAGGAGACCGAGCAGCAGCGCACCGGCCTGCCGCCGGTCCTGAGCTCAGGGGTCTCGGGGATCTCGGTGGCGCGGTCCGGGGCAGTGTCCAGGCGGGTAACCCGGCCACGCCTGGGCAGCGGCCTGGCATCGGCACTGGGGTCGGGCATGGCGGAAACCCTGCGCCGCGAGCAGCAGCGGCTGGAGCTGCTCGAACTGCTCGCGCTCGGCGCCGCCCTCCAGTTCCGGCTGAGCGGAGCGGTGTGCGCGGCCTGGGCGGGCCCGGAC
>NZ_JBARCR010000123.1:0-8459 GCF_049794275.1 Trebonia sp. | reverse complement strand
CTTCGGCACCGCGTCGCGCGGCGCGGATCACACCCCGGTGCGGCCCGGCGAGCAGCTGACGCTCAGCGGGGCGGCGGCCGGCGTCTACACGCTGCCGCCGGCGACGCTGCTGCGCCCGGGCAGCCCGCCGAAGGCCCGTACCAAGGCCAACGACATCGTGGTCGCCGCGCTGTCGGAGGTGCTCGAGCAGTTCAACGTGGACGCGCAGGTGTCCGGGTTCAGCCGCGGGCCGACGGTCACCAGGTACGAGATCGAGCTCGGCCCGGCGGTCAAGGTGGAGCGGGTCACCGCGCTGTCGAAGAACATCGCCTACGCGGTCAAGAGCGCCGACGTAAGGATCCTGCCGGTGATCCCCGGCAAGTCGGCGATCGGCGTCGAGATCCCGAACGCGGACAAGGAGATCGTCAGCCTCGGCGACATCCTCCGCTCGCCGTCGGCGGTCGCCGAGCACCACCCGATGGTCGTCGGGCTCGGCAAGGACGTGGAGGGCCACACGGTCCTGGCGAACCTGGCGAAGATGCCGCACGTGCTGGTGGCCGGCGCCACCGGCTCCGGCAAGTCGGTGTGCCTGAACGGGCTCATCACGAGCATCCTCACGCGGGCGACGCCGGATCAGGTGCGGCTGATCCTCATCGACCCCAAGCGGGTCGAGCTGACGATCTACGAGGGAATCCCGCACCTGATCACGCCTATCATCACCAGCCCGAAGAAGGCCGCCGAGGCCCTGGAGTGGGTGGTCGGCGAGATGGAGCGGCGCTACGACGACCTGGCGGCGTCCGGGTTCCGGCACGTGGACGACTTCAACAAGGCGGTGCGGGCGGGGAAGCTGACCGCGCCGCCGGGGTCCGAGCGCACCTACGAGCCCTACCCGTACCTGGTGACGGTCGTGGACGAGCTGGCCGACCTGATGATGGTCGCGCCGCGGGACGTGGAAGACAGCGTCGTGCGGATCACCCAGCTGGCCCGGGCCGCCGGCATCCACCTGGTGCTGGCCACCCAGCGGCCGTCGGTGGACGTGGTGACCGGCCTGATCAAGGCCAACGTGCCGTCCCGGCTCGCGTTCTCGACCTCGAGCCTGGCCGACTCGCGGGTCATCCTCGACCAGCCGGGCGCGGAGAAGCTGGTCGGGCAGGGCGACGCGCTGTTCCTGCCGATGGGCGCGTCGAAGCCGATCCGGCTGCAGAACGCGTTCGTCTCGGAGAAGGAGATCCGGGACATCGTCGCGCACTGCAAGAAGCAGGCCGAGCCGACCTACCGGGAAGACGTCCAGGCGGTGCCGGCGAAGACCAGGGAGATCGACTCCGACATCGGCGACGACCTCGACTTGCTGCTGCAGGCGGCCGAGCTGGTGGTGTCGACGCAGTTCGGGTCGACGTCCATGCTCCAGCGCAAGCTCCGGGTGGGCTTCGCAAAGGCCGGCCGGCTGATGGACTTGCTGGAAAGCAGGGGTATTGTCGGCCCAAGTGAAGGTTCCAAAGCACGAGACGTACTGATCAGGCCGGATGACCTCGATGAGGTGCTCACGTCGTTGCGGGGCGGATAGCGGGGGGATCTACTGGCGTGCCCTGGGTGCTGCCCAGGCTGTCGCCTCGTGCCGGACGAAAGCGGGTGGCACCGCCGTCTGCTTAAGTTCCTGACGCTAGGTGACTGATAACGTCCGCTGGGTACAAGGATTTCACGTCGAGATACCTGGAGGCGCGGTGTGAGCATTGGTGACACCCTGGCGGAGGCGCGACGTCAGAGGGGTCTCACGATTACGCAGGTGAGCCAGGAGACGCGGATCAGGGAAACGCTCATCAGGGGAATCGAACAGGGCGATTTCTCGCCGTGCGGCGGGGACTTCTACGCACGGGGGCACATCCGCTCGATCGCTACCGTGGTCGGGGTCGACCCGGTGCCGCTGATCAGGGAGTACGACGAGGAGCATGGGCCGCCGGGCGGCATGCGCGCGGCGGAGATCTTCGAGCCCGCCACGCCGATCAAGATCCACGAGCCGCGGCCGTTCGGGCTCGGCAAGATCCTGATCGTCGCGCTGCTCGCGGTGATCGGCTTCGCCGCCTACCACCTGGTCTCCACGGACGGTACGCACTCGCCGGCCTCCCAGGCGGCGAACCTGCGGCCGGTGGTGAAGCCTAAGCCTAAGCCGGCCGTCACGCCCGCCGTACGGCCAACGACCGTTACGAATACCGGGCCGCCGGTGGCGGTCATCAGGCTGACCGCGACCCAGGACTGCTGGGTCGGGCTGACGAACTCGACAGGCCAGCAGCTGTACCAGGGCATCATCCCGGCCGGGCAGAGCATGACCTGGCGGGAACAGGACCCGGTGAGCATGGTCGTCGGCAACCCGCCGGGGATCTCGCTGACCGTGAACGGCAAGCCCGAGCTGCAGAACACTCAGACGGTGGGGTACCTCAGCATCAACCCGTCGCAGCAGAACCCCGTCACGAATCCCTCGCAGCAGAACTCCGCCACGGGCGGCTGACCCGCGGTCGGCGACCGGTGCCCGGTGAGCGAAGCGCGGCGCCCGATCGCGTACCCTCTCGTTGTGTCTAGTTCCCGTACAGTCAGCCTGGTCACCCTCGGCTGCGCGCGCAACGAGGTCGACTCGGAGGAGCTCGCCGCCCGGCTGGCGGCGGGTGGCTGGACGCTGCGGGGCGAAGGGGAGGACGCGGACGTCGTCCTGGTCAACACCTGCGGGTTCATCCAGGCGGCCAAGCAGGAATCCATCGACGAGCTGCTGACGGCGGCGGACTCGGGCGCTAAGGTCGCCGCGGTCGGCTGCCTCGCCGAACGGTACGGCACGGAACTCGCGGGCGAGCTGCCCGAGGCTCAGGTCCTCAGCTTCGACGACTACGCGGACATCGCCGCGCGGCTGGACGACGTGCTGGCCGGCCGCAAGCGGCCCGCGCACGTCGCGAGGGACCGGCGCTCGCTGCTGCCGGTCAGCCCGTCCGAGCGGCAGATGACCCCGAAACCCGACCTGACCGAACTGACCGACCTGCCGCCGGGGATCGCCCCGGCGTCAGGCCCGCGGCCTATCCGGCGGCGGCTGTCCGGCGGCGTTACCGCGCCGCTGAAGATCGCGTCCGGCTGCGACCGCAGGTGCTCGTTCTGCGCGATCCCGTCGTTCCGCGGGGCGTTCGTCTCCCGCCGCCCGCCCGAGCTGCTGGCCGAGGCCGGCTGGCTGGCCGCCGACGGGGTGCGCGAGCTGCTGCTGGTCAGCGAGAACTCCACGTCCTACGGCAAGGACCTTGGCGACCTCCGGCTGCTCGAGACGATGCTGCCCGAGCTGGCCAAGGTCGACGGCATCGCCCGGGTCCGGGTCAGCTACCTGCAGCCCGCCGAGGTCCGGCCCGGCCTGGTCGACGTGATGACGTCAACGCCGGGCGTGGCCCCGTACTTCGACCTGTCGTTCCAGCACGCCAGCGGCCCGGTGCTGCGGAAGATGCGCAGGTTCGGCGACCGGGCGCGGTTCACCGAGCTGATCGACCGGATCAGGGACGCGTGCCCCGACGCCGGCGTCAGGTCGAACTTCATCGTCGGCTTCCCCGGGGAGACCGCGGCCGACCTGCGCGAGCTCGAGCTGTTCCTGAGCGAGGCGCGGCTGGACGCGATCGGCGTCTTCGGCTACTCCGACGAGGATGGCACCGAGGCCGCCACCTTCCCTGAGGCGGACAAGGTGGACGAGGATGAGATCGCCCGCCGGGTCGGCGAGTTCGCCGGCCTCGCCGAGGAGGTCATGGCGCAGCGCGCCGCGGACCGGGTGGGCGAGACGGTCGAAGTGCTGGTGGAGGAGGTGCTCGGCGACGGCAGGTACGAGGGCCGCGCCGCGCACCAGGCCCCGGACGTGGACGGGTCGACCACCCTGGAAGCGGACCGCCCGCTGGCGCCTGGCGACCTGGTGATCGCCCGCGTGACCGAGTCCGCGGGAGCCGACCTCATCGCGAGCGCCTGACGCGGCCGTGAGCGCCACGCCCGCCGACACCCCCGGCCAGGGCAGTCCCCCGACTGGAGGGACCAGTTCCCCCCCGCCAGGCCAGGGCAGTCTCTCGCCTGGGCGGACTGAGGCGACCAGTCCCCCTCCGCCCCCACCTGGGGGGACCAGTCCCCCCAGTCCCCCCCCGCCGGGCCTGGTGAACATCGCCAACGTGCTGACGGTGGTGCGCATCCTCCTGGTGCCGGTGTTCGTCGTGTGCCTGTTCGCCGGCGGCACCGGGTGGCGGCTCGCCGCGCTCGCGGCGTTCGTGCTGGCGTCGGTGACGGACCTGCTCGACGGGCGGCTGGCCCGCAGCCGTGGGCTGGTCACCGACTTCGGCAAGATCGCCGACCCGATCGCGGACAAGGCGCTCACCGGTGCGGCGCTGATCAGCCTGTCGGTGCTCGGCGAACTGCCCGGCTGGGTCACGGCGCTGATCCTGATCCGCGAGGTCGGCGTGACCGTGCTGCGGTTCGTGGTGATCAGGCGCGGCGTGATCGCCGCGAGTCAGGGCGGCAAGCTGAAGACGCTGCTGCAGGTCGCGGCGATCTGCCTGTACATACTGCCCGCCTCGCTGAGCCCGCCGGCCTGGGTGCGGGAGGTTGTCATGGCCGTCGCTGTCGTGGTAACGCTGGTGACGGGCGCGGATTACGTGCTGCGCGCGGTGCGCCTGTACCGCGGTCCGGCCGGACCGCGGCCAGGCACGAGCGGCACGAGCGCGAACAGCACGAGCGCGAGCGGCGGGAACGGCGGAGGGGCAGATGGCTGACGGGGTAGCCGGCAGCGACGCGCGAGAGCTGGCTACCGAGATCCTCCGGCTGCTGGCAGAAAACGGCGAGACGGTGGCCGCGGCCGAGTCGCTCACCGGCGGGCTGGTCGCGGCGGCGCTGACCGACGTGCCGGGGTCGTCGAAGGCGTTCCGCGGCGGGGTGGTGGCGTACGCGACCGAGCTCAAGGCGGAGCTGCTCGGCGTCGATAGCGACATGCTGGAAGACCACGGCCCGGTCTACGCGCCGGTGGCGGCGGCGATGGCCGACGGCGTCAGGAAGCTGCTGGGGGCGACGGTCGGCGTGGCCACCACCGGAGTCGCGGGGCCTGACCCGGCCGATGGCTTCGCGCCAGGCACCGTGCACATCGCGGTGAGCCTTGCCGAAGACACGGTGGTGCGGACGATGGCATTGACCGGAAACCGGGACGAGGTACGTAGACTGACAGTGGAGCGTGTCCTTGGTTTGACACTAGGCAGGCTCCGGGAAGAGAAGACGTGATTACAGCGTTACAGCATGAACGAACTCACGGGATGATGGTCTCGCGGGCTGGCCGCACGGACAAGGTACCTTGGATGTAGCGGCGATCGGTCCCGGGTACTCCGTGAGGAAGCTCGGTGGGCGATTGGCCTGAGGAAGGGAGTGTGCGATGGTACTGCTTCGCCAATTGCTAGGCGACGTGCTGCGTCGCCTGCGCATCAGGCAGGGCCGCACTCTCCGCGAGGTGTCCGCGTCCGCCCGCGTGTCGCTCGGCTACCTCTCCGAAGTGGAGCGCGGCCGCAAGGAAGCTTCGTCTGAGCTGCTCGCCGCCATCTGCGCGGCTCTTGACACGCCGCTGTCGCAGGTTTTCCGCGAGGTCTCCGATAACTTCTCGCTAGCCGAACTGCAGAACGAGCCGGCGCTCGGCGCCCCGCGCGAGCCCGGCCTGCGGGTTCCTGTCGCGGTACCGGATGCCAGGCCGGTGGACAGCGATATCCGCAAGGCGGTCGGCGACGTCACCGACATGGTGCCGGTCTGACCGGACGAGCCCACTGGCCCGAGCGTAAGAAAAGCGCTATATCCAGGCCTGCGGGCTGTCGGTGAGCAGCTGAATGGCTTCAGGCAGCTTGCCCGACACGATGTCCTGCAGCGTGACGGTTTCCAGTACCGCGCGCTCGTTGGCGCGCAGCGCGATCCACACCCGCTGCAGCGGCTCGGCCGCGCCCGGGTAGGTGACGTTCTCCGGCCGCTCGCCACGCACGCCGAGAAGCTGCCCGTCGATCGCCCTGATGATGTCCGCGAGCGAGATCTCGTTCGCGGGCCGGGCCAGCCAGAAACCCCCGTCGGGGCCGCGCTGGCTGCGCACTAGGCCGCTGCGCCGCAAGTGCGTCAGGATCGTCTCGAGGAACTTGCCGGGAATGTGCTGTGCCTGGGCGAGCTGCTCGGCGGTGACATGGCCGTCTTTCGCGGCGGCGAGCTCGATGGCCGCGCGCAGTGCGTAGTCGGCACGTGCGGAGAGTCGCATGAACGTAATTATGCAGCTTCCCGACCGGTTTTCTGACATCGGATCGCCCAGGACTAAGCTGCAATCGATCCCGCCGCACGAGAAGCAACACGGGACGCCGCCCGCTACCGGAGGGAACTGGACTGGATGGCTGGTTCACGGGACGTGACGGTCGAGGTCACGGTCAACGGCGCACCCCATGCCATTGAGGTCCCGGCCCGCACCCTGCTCGTGCACTTTCTCCGCGACCGGCTCAGGCTCACCGGCACCCACGTCGGCTGCGATACCACGCAGTGCGGGGCCTGCACGGTCGCTATGGACGGCGTCGCGGTGAAGTCCTGCACGGTGCTCGCGGCCCAGGCCAGCGGCCACGAGATCACCACGATCGAGGGCCTGGCCGCCGACGACAGCGGCGACGGCCTGCACCCCATCCAGCGGGCCTTCCAGGAGGAGCACGGCCTGCAGTGCGGCTACTGCACGCCGGGCATGGTGATGGCGATCCGCCAGCTGCTCGCCGACAACCCGGACCCCACCGAGGCCGAGGTCAGGCACGGCCTCAACGGCAACATCTGCCGCTGCACCGGTTATCAGAACATCGTCGCCGCAGCCCTCGCCGCCGCCGCGCACCTGCGGGAGGCATGACCGCGATGTTCCCCGCTGACTTCGGTTACACCAGCGCGCGCTCCGTCGACGAGGCCCTCGACCTGCTCGCCGCGGCGCAGGCCGACGGCGAGGAGGCCAAGCTGCTGGCCGGCGGCCAGTCCCTGCTGCCGATGATGAAGCTGCGGCTCGCCACGCCGCAGACGCTGGTCGACATCGCCGGCCTCACCGAGCTCACTGGCGTCAGCAACGGTGACGGCACCACGATCGGCGCGCTCACCACCTACCGCGCCCTCGCCCGGGACCCGCTGGTCGCCGGCCGGCTGCCCGCGATGACCGACGCGCTCGCCGTGCTCGCCGACCCGCAGGTCCGCGCCCGCGGGACGATCGGCGGTGCGGTCGCGCACGGCGACCCGGCAGCGGACCTGCCCGCGGTGCTGCTCGCCCTCGACGCTCAGGTCCGTATCACCGCGAGAAGCGGCAGCCGCGTCACCCCGCTCGACGATTTCCTGCAGGGCGTCTTCGCCACCGACCTCGCCGAGGACGAGATCGTCACCGCGATCACGCTGCCGCCCGGCGCGGCGACGGGCTCGGCCTACGAGAAGTTCGAGCAGCCCGCCAGCCACCTGCCGCTGGCCGGGGTCTGCGCCGCGGTGACGGTGGAAAACGAGGTCATCACCTCGGTTAAGGTCGCCGTCACGGGTGTCGCGGGCCGCCCCTTCCGTGCCCGTCATTCGGAACGGGCCCTTGTCTCCGCCCCGGCCGCCCCCGACTCGCTGGCCGTGGCGGCCGCGAGCGTGGCCGAAGGCGTCCGCCCGCTATCGGACCAGCACGCGAGCGGCCCGTTCCGCTTGCACCTGGCGGAAGTACTCACCCGCCGCGCGCTCACGCGCGCGCTCGCCCGGGCGCGGACTACGCCGTGACCACGCGCCTGCCGGCACCGCGCCCGGCGTCCTCCGCATCATCGGGTGTCTTTTCTGGCGCTATTCGCCCCGAAGGACACCCAGTCCCGGTGCACGTCGCGGGGAGGCGGTTGTGACGGCCGAGGTTCGCCTCATCGGGGAGGCCATCGTGCGCCGCGAGGACCCGGCGCTCCTCACTGGTCGTGGCCGGTACGTGGACGACGTTGCCCCCGAGGGCGCGCTGCACGCCTTCGTGGTGCGCAGCCCGCTGGCACACGCGCGCATCCTCAGCGTCGACGTGACCGAGGCCCGCGAGGCGCCCGGCGTCGTCGCCGTCTACCCGGCGGCGGACCTGGCTGAGCTGGGGGTCGGCCCGCTGCCGGGCGCGGAGGGCCTGCCGCCCGGCTCGCTCAACCCGCAGTTCCCGGTCCTCGCCTCCGGCAAGGTTCTGTGGGCGGGCCAGCCTGTCGTGCTCGTCGTCGCGGAGACCAGCGAGCAGGCCGCCGACGCGGCGGAGCTGGTCATGGTCGACTACGACGAGCTGCCCGTCGTCATCGGCCCGCTGGACGCGGCCGCCGACGGCGCCCCGGTACTGCACGACGGCGCGGACAGCAACATCGCCGTCCGCAAGCGGATCACCACCGGGGACGCGGCGGCGGCGTTCGAGTCCGCCGCCTACCGGGTCGGTCAGCGGATGGTCAGCCAGCGGATCGCGCCGGTCGCGCTTGAGC
>NZ_JBARCR010000122.1:0-6427 GCF_049794275.1 Trebonia sp. | reverse complement strand
GCCACCCAGAATGAACACAGCCAAGAACATGCGCCACGGGATCATAGAGCACGACCGGCACGCAGTCCGCAGCAAGAATGGCGAGCACAACCGACGAATCCGTGGTTACGAGCGCATCCGCCTCGGGAACCTGCTGGTCAACCGCGAACGCGCCAGATCCCCGGTCCTCGGCGGAGGCAACGCGGACTCCGGCGCCATGCACCTGCCGAGTGAACACGAAATCCCCGAGGTCGGCCCCAATGGCCGCCGCCACCCGCCGCCGGTTCTCCAGCACAGCCCCCGGGTCGTCCCCGACAGAAAAGCTCAAATTCAGCGACTCGTAGGCGCCCACCGACACCCCGCCGCCCCTCGCAGTAACGAACGCCTCAACAGCCAGCCCCTCGAACGCAGGCCAACCCAGAACGCCGAGCCCGGCGACGCGGCGCAACGCGCCGCCAGCCGGGCGACCCGCGGCAGCAGTATCAACGGTGTTAGCCATCGCCCGCGAGTCTATCGACGCCGAAGAGAAGCCGGGGTCTCCCCGGGCAGCCCGGCGGGGCCCGGTCCGCCCGGCGCGCGTCGCACTCCCCGCCTTCTGAAATATCGTGCGGGATAAGGTGCCGGAATCCGGGGCGAACCCCGCACGATCTTTTCGTTCCGACCCGGCCAGACATCTTGGTATCACTTTCCGTCCCCGAAAACCGACAAATCGGGCGCGAAAAGGACCGAAAGTGATACCAAGACGGAAAGTGATGCCAAGTGCGCGGGGCCTGTGGGGACGAAGCCATCACGTCTAGGAGAAGCGGGGCGCCGTGGAGTTCCGAAGCGTCGTTCGGCGCCTCCCTCGAGGCGACGACTGACGCGCCGGAATTCCACAAGCCCAGCGACCCCACCTACACCCCAGCGGAGAAGGCCTCCGCGTCACGAAGCACCCGGAGAACGTTGCCCCCGGCAAGCGCCTGGCAGTCCGCTTCGGACCAACCCCGCCTGAGGAGCTCAGTGAACAGCGCCGGGTAGCGGGAGACGTCCTGCAGGCCGTCAGGGAACTTGTCGCTGCCGTCGTAGTCGCCGCCGATGCCGATGTGCTCGATGCCGGCGATCGCGCGGACATGGTCCACGTGGTCCGCGACCTGCGTCAGCGTCGCGGATGGCGACGGGTGCTCCCGCTCCCACTCGGGCATCACGCTGAACACCGCGGCCAGGTTCGCCGGGTTCTCGCCGCGACGGCTCACCTCCGCGGACAGCCCCTGGAACCAGTCGTTGCAGTCGGCGGAGACGAAGAACGGGACGAACGTGACCATGCACACGCCGCCGTTGGCCGCGAGGCGGCGCAGCACGTCGTCGGGCACGTTGCGCGGGTTGTCGACCAGCGCGCGCGCCGAGGAGTGGGAGAAGATCACCGGCGCCCGCGCCGCGTCGAGGGCGGCGTTCATCGTGGCCGGCGACACGTGTGAGAGGTCCACGAGCATGCCGAGCCGCTGCATCTCCGCCACGACCTCGCGGCCGAAGTCGCTGAGCCCGCCGGTGTCGGGGACGTCGGTCGCGGAGTCGGCCCAGCCGACGTTGCTGTTGTGCGTCAGCGTCATGTACCGGACGCCGAGCGCGTACAGGACGCGGAGCACGCCCAGCGAACCGCCGATGCTGTGACCGCCCTCGGCGCCCAGCAGCGAGGCGATCCGGCCGGCCGCGAACGCCTGCGCCACGTCGTCCGCGGTCAGCGCCAGCGCGAACCGGGACGGGTAGCGCCGGATCATCCGGTGCGCCAGGTCGATCTGCTCGAGCACAGCGGTCACCGCGCTGTCGCCGGCCAGCCGCGCCGGGATGTAAACCGACCAGAACTGGCCGCCGACCCCGCCCTCCACCAGGCGGGGAATGTCGGTGTGCGTCTTGCCGACCCGCTGTGTCAGGTCGACCGCGTCCAGGTCGCCGATGGTCTCCCTGATCGCCCAGGGCAGGTCGTTGTGCCCGTCGATCAGCGGGAAGCGGCTGAGCATGGCGCGCGCAAGGGCGTTGGAGAGGGCGGTACCGTCGGCCGTTGTCACGCCGCTAGCGTAACGGCTTCCGCCATCGTCGGCGCCGCGTCGGCGTCGCTGACCAGGCTTGAGAATCCCGCGCCGAGCAGCATCAGGCCCGCCGCGGCGAGGAACGCGAGCCGGTATCCGCCCAGGTCGGCCGAGCTCGCGCCGGTCGCGCCGAGGACGGTGCCGAGCAGCGCGACCCCGGCCGCGCCGCCCGCCTGCCTGAGCGTGTTCAGCAGGGTCGAGGCATGGCTGGTCTCCGCCGCGGACACGGTGGCCAGGGCAGCGGCCTGCGAGGGTGAAAAGGCGAACCCGAACGAGCCGCCGGTGAAGAACATCAGCACCGGGATCAGCCAGGCCGCGTTGCCAGGACCGGCGAACGCCATCCCGCCGATGGACACGACCGTGCCGCACATCCCTGCGGTCATCAGCCGCCGCGGCCCTACCCGCTTGTACAGCCGGGAGGTCACCTGCACGCCGATCATCCCGCCGATGGCCTCGGGGAACGTCGACAGGCCCGAGTGCACAGCGGAGAAGCCGAGGCCGTTCTGCAGCAGCAGCGGCACCAGGAACAGCGTGCCGACGAAGCCGGCGCCGGCGAACGTGAGCTGCAGGTTCGTCGCCCGGAACAGGCGGTTGGCGTAGATCCTGAGCCGGAGCATGGGCGCGGCCGCGCGCAGCTCGACGAGCACGAACAAGGCGAGCAGCACCAGGCCGGCCACCCCGGTGGCGAGCACGGCCGCGGCGCCCCAGCCGGAGGTCGCGCCGGTCGACAGCGCGAACATGAACAACGGGACGCCGGTCCCGGCGAGCAGGAACCCGGGCAGGTCGAAGGGGCCAGGGGGATGCTCAGAGCCGTGCGGCAGGAACAGCGCGCCGAAGACGAGCGCGGCCACCCCGACCGGCAGGTTGAGGTAGAAGATCCACCGCCAGGACAGTCCGTCCACCAGCAGGCCGCCGATCACCGGCCCGAGCGCCGGCGCGATCAGCGTCGGCACGATCAGCAGCCGGTTCGCCCTGATCCGCTCGGCGGGCGGGTACGCGCGGAACATCATCGCCATCCCGACGGGGATCAGCAGCCCGCCGCCGGCGCCCTGCACCGCGCGGAACACCACCAGTTCAGGCAGCGACGTCGCTACCCCGCACAGCGCGGACGCGGCCGTGAACAGCCCGATGGCGCCGAGCACCACGCTGCGGGCGCCGAACCGGTCCCCTACCCAGCCGGACACGGGCATCACCACCGCCAGCGTCACCAGGTACGCGGTGACCACCCCGCTCACCGACGCCACCGGTACCGCGAAGTACCTGCTCAGCGTCGGCAGCGCCACGTTGACGACCGTCGCGTCCATGATGTTGAGGAACATGGACGCCACGAACACGGCGCCGACGACGAGCTTCGGGGACAGGCGGGCCTTCACGGACTACTACAAGGCCGGGCCTGCCGGCCCTGTTCCCTGTCGCTCAGCCGATTACTTGCGGTGTCCTGGGCCGAGCTTCCCGAGCCGCCATTGGGTGATGGCCAGGCAGATCAGGCCGATGAGGATCATGAAGCCAATGTCGGTGAGCCACTGAACGGGGGTGTGCTGCCATAGGGCGTCCGGGGCCTGGCCGGGCGTGATCACGCTCAGGCTAGTCGTCGAGCCGAGCGCGCCCATTCCCCACCGTGCCGGGGCGATCGATGACACCCATCTGATCGCCCCGGTCAGCGGGATGACACCGCCGGACAGGACGACCTGGATCATGGTGACCACCACGAGGGCCGGCATGGTCTGCTCAGATTTGGTCACCATGCTGGAGATCGCGAGGCCGATGAGCATGGAAACGAAGCACAGCACCGCGACGGCGATCGCGATCTCAACGAGCGGCGCGCTGGTGAGCAGCGAGCCGGTCTTCGGCATCGGGCGGCCGGCCACGCCGATGACGACGATGAGCAGCGTCTGCACCACGCTGACCACGCCGAGGACGAGCACCTTGGAGGAGAGGTAGGCGCCGGACGATAGTCCGGCCATGCGTTCTCGCTCGAAGATGTCACGCTCCTTGACGATCTCGCGCACCGAGTTCGCGGTGCCGGCCAGGCAGGCCGACATCACCAGGATGAGCAGCACCTCGATCGCGTCCGTGTTGGTCTTCGGCAGGCCGCCCAGGCCTTCGGGCGACGGTATCACCCGGACGACCACGCCGAGGATCAGCGGGAGCAGGATGGTGAAGAGCATGTAGCCGCGGTCGACGGACATCACCCGCGCGTAGCGGCGGGACAGCGTGGACAGCTGGCTGATGCGGCCGCGCTGACGCGGCGGCGGCGGTTCCTCCCGCTGCGGCGCGTCGGGCGGCAGCGGCTGCGGCGCGCGCTCGGTCATCGGCTCCGTCACGTACCGCGCGTAGTCCCTCGACGCCTTGTACTCGGCCATCCAGTCCTTCTGGGGCTGGTCGGAGAACTCCTTGAAGACGTCTGCCCAGTCGGCCCTGCCGAAGTACTTCAGCCCCTCCTTTGGCGGTCCGAAGTAGGCCATCTTGCCGCCGGGGGCGAGGACGATGAGCCGGTCGGCGAGGTCGAGCAGTTTCGGCTCGACGTCGTGCGTGATCACGACGACCGACTGCCCCTTCTCCGCCGCCCCGTCCGCCATCCGGCGCATCCGCTCCATGAGCTCGCGCTTCAGGTGCGGGTCAAGGGGTGAGGTCGGCTCGTCGAGGAACAGCAGGCTGGGCTTGGTGAGCAGCTCGAGGCCGATGTTGACACGCTTGTTCTGGCCGCCGGAGAGCCGCTCGACGCGAGTGTCGCCGTGCTGGCTCATCTCCAGCTCGCCGAGCACCTCCTCCACGCGCCCGCGCCGTTCCGACGCGCCCGTGTCCGGGGGAAAGCGCAGCTCGGCCGCGTAGCCGAGCGCCGACCTCGCGGTCAGCTGGTCGTGCGTGACGCTCTGCTGCGGCACCAGCCCGATGCGGTGCCGCAGTTCTTCATAGCTCTTGTACAGGTCGCGCTTGTCGTACAGCACGGTGCCCTGGTCCGCGGGCCGCTTCCCGGTCAGCGCGTTGAGCAGCGTGGACTTGCCCGCCCCGGCCGGGCCGATGACCGCGAGCAAGGAACGCTCGGGCAACGGGAAGGTGATGCCCTGCAGCAGCACCTTCGGCTTGCCGCCGTCCGATACCTGGACGAACAGCTCGCGGGCCTCGAAGGAAACGTTGCCCTCGTCGACGTACTCGCGCAGTTCGCCGTCGGCTAGCCGGAAGGTGGCGTGGCCGATGCTGATGATGTCGGAATCGCCCAGCTCGGCGCGGTCGATCCGGGAGCCATTGACGAAGGTGCCGTTGTGGCTGCCCAGGTCGATGATCTCGTAGCGGCCGGTCACCGACTTCCTGAGCTCGGCGTGCTCGCGGGAGACGCCGAGGTCGGAGACCACAAGGTCGTTGTCCGGGGTGCGGCCGATCCGCATGACCTTCGAGGGCAGCGGCATGCGCGCGGTGGGCCGCCGGTCGACGCTCGGCAGGCTCGCGAGGATCTCGGCTTCCTGTTCCTGGACCGGTTCCCTGACCAAGCCGCCAGATATCCGCGCGGGCGCGGGCGCGGGTGCCGGCACGGGCATGGGGACAGGCACGGAGACGGGCGGCGGTTCCTGGGGAAGCTGCGGCTCGAACCTGAGTACCGGACCGTCGTCTGGATTGCCGATCCGCACCACGCAGTTGGTCCGGATGTCGACCCGCCGGGTCTGCTCCGTGCCGACAAAGATGCCATTGCGGCTGCCGGTGTCCTCCAGGACCCACCCGGCCCCGTCGGTCTTGAGCACGGCGTGGTGCCACGACACGCGCGCATCGCTCAGCACGATGTCCGCGGCGGGATCCCGCCCGATGCGATATTCGGTGCCGCTTTCCAGCCGGTGATCGGAACGCCTCGTCCGAACCAGCAGCGCCGGCGCGGCATGCGGTCTCTGCGCCACTGGATTGCCCACCGCCGGGTTCCCCTCCCGCTCGTTAAGCCCCGATAGTTGCTTTGGTTTCCCCCGAACGCGCCCGCGTCCCCTTGAGTCTAGGGCTCGGGCGTGAAATCCGGAATCTGGTGAACTATAACTGCGAGGGAGACCTTTACTATCTCGGCCTTGACATTCATCAATACTTGTAGCGTCGGCAGTTTGACAAGACCTGGGGGCGACCAATGAGCACCGACCCTACCCAGCCGATGAGTCAGCCGGCATCCGCCGGTGGTGACTGGCCGGAGCAGCCGGAATCACAGCAGCGTGAGGTGCCCGACGCGACCAGGGCTGAGCCGTCGGCGCAGCCGAGTTTTCAGCCCGCCCGGCCGAGCTTCACCCCGGCGCAGCCCGGCGCCCAGCGCCCGGCACCCCCGGGGCCCCCGGGGCCCCAGCCCGGTGCCGAGCAGGGCCAGGCATTGCACCCCGACAGCCGGCCGCAACAGCCACCTCAGTACGGCCCCCAGC
>NZ_JBARCR010000121.1:0-2903 GCF_049794275.1 Trebonia sp. | reverse complement strand
GCACGCGGCACCGCCGCCAGCGCCCGGTCCAGCGCGAACACGAGCAGTGCGGCGGCCGCGCCGTCGGCGAGGATGGCGAACCGCCACGGCAGCACCTGGGCCAGGCCGGGCAGGCCCTGGACCCAGTGCCACGGGAGCAGCCGTCCCGGCCACCTGAAGTCGCCGATACGCAGGCTGCCACCGCCGAGCGCGCACAGCTCGAGCACCGCCCAGAGCACCGCCGAGGTCCTGACCCGGATATCCCGCCAGAACACCACCGCGGCGATCACCAGGACAAGGATCAGCGGCCAGCCCAGGTAGTCCATGTACTCGGCGGGCAGCTGCAGGGTCGTAGCGGCTTCGGCCGCACTGGCGTGCGTGTGAAACAGCAGCGAATCCGACGGCACGACGAACCAGCTGAGATTGCCGGTCAGCGAGGCCCGCAGCTTGCTGTGCTCGGCCAGCGGGCCCTTGAACTGCGTCCACAGCGCGTACCCGTCGAGGAGCAAGAACACTACCGCCGCGACGGCCAGCCCGGGCAGCGCCTCGCGGGCGCGCCGCGGCACTTCCCTGGGGCGGCTCAGCGCGAGCGCCACCACCAGGATCAGGCTCGCGACCGCCGTGTAGACGAGGAGCTCTTCCCCGATGAACAGCTGCGCGGCGCAGAGCAGCCCGAGCCAGAGGCCGGTCCTGACGCCGCGCCCGCGACCGGTGACCAGGCGGGCGACGGCATCGACGATCAGCGGCGGCAGGACCGCGAACTGCAGATGGTAATGGCCGAGGCCCGCGGTCACGAGTGCCGGGGAAAACCCGTAGACCGCCCCGCCGAGCGCGGCCGCGCCGAGACTCGCCCCCCACCGCCGCAGCACCCAGAACAGGGCGGCCGCCGACCCCGCGAAGCCCAGCGTCAGCGCCACGGTGAGGCTGACCTGCGGGCCCCACAGCAGCGTCACCGGCGACAGCAGCACCCCTGGCAGCAGGAACGACGTGTTCCACATCAGGCTGATGCCCACCGGCGCGTTCATCGCGGTCGTGAACAGCGCGGGCAGCTGCCCGTGCGACACAGCCGTCGCCGCGTACTGCACGAACCACGCGAACAGGTCCACGTCGCCGCGGTCGCCGGCCTGCATACGGCCAGCCGGATCGATCCACAGCCGGCCGGTGATCACCAGCGCGCCGATGAGGTAGCAGGCCAAGACGAGCCATGCTGCCCTTGAGCGGCGTCCGCGGCGCGTCGCCGCGGACGCCGACCCGCGGCGCGTCGCCGCGATCGCCGACCCCAGTTGCTCGCCGGGTGTCACAAGCCTGCCTCGCTCCTGCCCTTCGGGCTCGCGAATCGTATCGTCTCGGTCAGCCGGCATCATGGCGTTACCCGACCGGGGGGCCCAGCTGGCGGAGCAGGTTCTCGTTCCAGACCATGATCGTGTAACCCCGGAAGTGGTACACGCGGGCCGGCGGGCCGAACGCCGCGCGGGCCCTGGCGGGAGTCACCTGTTCTCCGGGGACGGTGATGAAGAAGTTGGCGCTGTGGTCGGACGCGCGGAAGAGCCGCATGTCCTCGTTCCAGTGCCACGGCGACAGCCCCCGCCCCGTGAGCTTCACCGAACCCATGGTGATCGTCCCGCCGGAGTCGAGCGTGACGCTGTTCGCCTCCCAGTAGGGGGCGATTCCGCTGCGCAGGCCGTGCTGCTCCAGCCAGCCGGCCACCGCCGCGTTGTCCGGCGGCGCTGGCCGGCCCGACGCGGCGAAACCCAGCATGACCGCGTAGCAGGCCAGTCCGGCCGCCAGGGCCGGGACAAGCCTGGCCCGCAGCAGCGGGCCGCCGAGCAGCCGCCCGGCGAGCGCGGCCCCCAGCGGGAGGACCGGGGCTATCTCGTGCGCCTGGTCGACGTTCTTGATCTGGTAGAAGAGGAAGTACGCGGCGATGTTGGCCACGATCGCGACCACCAGCACGTCGGCGACCAGGTCGGCGCGATCCGCGGCGGACGGTCCCCGCCAGCCGAGCGTGCGGACCAGGCGCCAGCCGCCCAGTACCAGGGCCGCCAGCACCAGCACGGCCGCGGCGAGGTGAAGGAAGGCGAAGGTCTCGTTCAGCGTGCCCCGCGCGCCCGCCACGTCGGCGCCGAACAAGGACAGGAAGCTGCGGATCGTCATCGGGACGTTCTTCGGCAGCACCGACTGCTGCACGAGCTTCGCGGGGTTCTTGCTGACGGTGAACCCGCCGAGCGCGACGATGAAGCGGTCCGCCGCGTCCGCGGCGGGCACCGCGAGGGCGGCGGCGCAGCCCAGCGCGATCTCGTACCAGAGCACCCGGCGGTGCAGCAGCGCCAGGCAGGCCCGCGCCAGGCACACCACGACCACCGGCAGCACGCCGATGACCAGGATCAGCGGGTCGCCGACCAGCGCCAAGGCGAGCAGCACGCCGGCCGCGACCGCGGTGTACCAGCGTCGCGGCGCCAGGTCGACCAGCAGCAGGAGCAGCAGCACCGGCACCGCGGTGCCGGTGTGATTAGGGGTCAGCAGCAGCGCCCAGGCGGTCTCGCCGGGCGCTGGCGCGAGCATGATGCCGACGGTCAGCAGCGCGCGGACCGTTCCCTCGGCGCCCCGGGACCTGCCGCGGGCCACGAGCGCCGCGAGCACCACGAGCAGCGTGTAGGTGAGCGCGGCGCAGATGTGCGCCACCTCGGGGCGCAGCCCGGCCACCAGCTCCACGAGCATGAACTGCGGCAGTTCCGTGGTGTAGAACGACACGTCGGTCAGCCACCAGCCGTGCAGCAGCGGGTTGCCGTGCAGCATCTGCCAGGCTTGCAGCGCGTTGCTCGCGGCGTCAGCCTTGACCGGCTGCGTGCCGGCCAGCCGCAGGACGGCGAAGAAGAGCAGCAGTGCGCCGGCCGTGAACGCGGCGGGCCAGGCCCAGCGGCGGG
>NZ_JBARCR010000120.1:0-2348 GCF_049794275.1 Trebonia sp. | reverse complement strand
CGGGAGCGGTACTCCTCGTCCTCGCGGTCCTCGGCGCGGTCCTGTTCCCGGCGTTCCCGTACCTCCGCCCCGTGCTCGTCAACGTGCAGACGGCGCTCCAGTTCCTCGGCGCGGCGCTGCTCCTCGGGAGTCGAATGACCCTCGCGCTCTTGTTCGCGCAGCGATTCGAGCTCTTGTTGCAAGGCATAGTCCCGCGGGCGGGCCGGCTCGTCAGGGTTAGTCATGGTGCATTACCTCCCGAGGTCGTACGGCGGGCGGTCCTTCCCTCAGATCGTACTTCCGCACCCCTGCCAGAGCGGGGCGGGCCGCCGTGCTCGTTGACCGTGTTCCCTCGAAGACCACCCGGTCGGCCAGAGCGCCTGTTCGGCACCAGCCGCTGACGCGGTCCACCAGCTCGCGGAAGCGCAGAGTACCCAGGTCTGGGCGCCCCTTATCGTTATCGGCATCGAACCGACGGTCGCCCATATCGGCGGTGCGTGTGCCGTCACCGCAGCCAGCCGGCCAACGGCTCGAGGTTGGCTAGCGTCCCTGGCGGGCCTCGGGTTCTCCTTGACTGGCAGGGCTGCCGTCGTTTTACCCTGGTGTCGACTCCATGCGGAGGGGCGGTGGGCGCCGAGAGGGGCACGCGTTGGATGTCGTCATTGTGGGGGGCAGTGCCGCGGGCCTGTTTGCCGGGCTGCTGCTGGCCCGGGCCGGGCACGAGGTCCTAGTCCTCGAGCGGGACTACCTCCAGCCTGCTCCGGACGTGGAATCCGCCGCCGCGGCGGCGTTCCGCCCTACGGCGCCGCAGATCGTCCAGCCGCATATCGTCATGGCCCGATGCCGTCAGCTTCTCATCGAGCACCTGCCTGATGTGTATGCGGGCCTGCTGGCCGCCGGGGTGACCGAGGCCCCGCTGCGGACTCAGATGCCGGGCTCGCTGTCGGACACCGCGGACCGGCCGGGAGATGAGCGGCTTACCCCGATGATGACCAGGCGGTCCACCGTCGACTGGGTGCTGCAGCGGGCCGCGGCGGCCGAGCCGCGGGTCACGGTGCGGTGCGGGGTGAAAGTCACCGGGCTGCTCACCGCCGTCGGCCGCCCTAGTGGCCGGCCGCCGCACGTGACCGGCGTGCGCACCGACCGCGGTGACCTGGCTGCCGACCTGGTGGTCGACGCCACCGGCCGCCGCTCGCCGATTGATGACTGGCTGACGCAGATCGGCGCCCGGATCACCGCCACCTCGCGGGCCGAGTGCGGGATCGCCTATTTCAGCCGCCACTACCGGGTACGCCCGGGCGTCGGGCTGCCCGCCCCGCTGGTCACCCGGATCGTCGTGGCGCTCGATGAGTTCCTGGCCGGCAAGTGGGGCGGTGACAACGGCGCGGTGCAGCTGGTTGTGGCGCCGCTGGCCGCCGACCACCGGTTCCGGACGGCCCGCGACCCGCAGGTGTTCACCGCCGTCCTGCGGACCATCCCCACCTACCGGGCCTGGCTGGCGGTGATGGACCCGATCACCGACGTGTTCCCCATGGCCGGGCTGCACAACACCCTGCGCCGCCTGGTGGTCGACGGGACTCCCGTCGCCACCGGCCTGCACGCGATCGGCGACTCGGTCTGCACCACCAACCCGACCCTCGGGCGCGGCCTGGCGCTGGCCTTGTCCGGCGCCGTCGACCTGACCGATGCCGTCGGCGAGCATGCTGCCGATCCCGCCGCGCAGGCGCTCGCCCTGGACCGCCTCGTCGGCGCGCATGTGGTGCCGTTCTACCACGATCAGGCCGTGATCGACGCCGGGCGGCTGGCGATGATGCGGCACACCATCTTCGGCGCTCCACCGCCGCCGCCATCCCGGACTCCCGGCCGGGTCACCTATTCCCAGCTGCGCGTGGCCGCGTCCTACGATCCGATCGCCTTCCGCGCGTTCTGGAAGATCAACGGGATGATCTGCCCGCCCGTCGAGGTCTACACCGACCCGGATGTCGTAGCGCGCACGCAGGAAACTCTCAGACGGCACGGCACCGCGCCGCCAGTCGCCCAGCCAACCCGGGAGCAGCTCCTCACCGCCCTTACCCGGTAGAGGCCCTCCATACTGGCTCGCTCACCTAGCCACAGCCGATCGTCCGCCCTGGCGGCTTCTACGAAACCGCGCCGAACGACGGATCCGGTACCTGCGGATGCGCAGCTTGGCTCGTCGAAGGCGATAACCGGGGATCAGGAGCCTTTGGCCAGGCGGAGGATCTCCTCGAATGCCTCCGCGTTTCCCATCGCGTCGTTCACGGGGTTGTGGTCATGGGCTGTCTTTCTCAGTCGTTTCCAGCCCTGGGTGTCGCTCCAGTCCCGGTTCAGGCCGGCCCAGAAGTCGCCGA
>NZ_JBARCR010000119.1:0-3208 GCF_049794275.1 Trebonia sp. | reverse complement strand
GCTCTGTGCAGCGCGTCGAGCACCCCGGGAAACGTGGGGTCCTCAGTCACCGCCGCGCGCCCGGCGCCCACCTCGCAGCTGACCAGCAGGTCGAGCGCCTGCTGGCCGCCGGTCGTGATGATGATCTGCGACGGGTCGGTGGGCACGCCGTGCCGCGCGGTGAGCATGTCCGCGATGGCGGCCCGCAGCGCCGGCAGGCCGTACGGAAGGTAGCCGGTGCCCGCGGTCAGCGCCCGCCGTGCGGCGCCGGACAGCACCGACGCCGGGTCGTCGAGCGCGGCGGCGACCTGCGGCGCGCAGTCCACCGCCGCCAGCGTCAGGTCGAACGACACCGCGGAGGTCTCGAGCATCCCGGTGAAGAACCCGTTGGCCCGGTGCACCGCTGCCGGCGTGACGCGGTGCGGCACGATCCTGGTCCCCGAGCCCTGGCGGCTCTCCGCCATCCCGTCGTCGCGAAGCAGCTGGTAGGCCAGCGCGACGGTGTTGCGGCTGACGGCAAGCACCGCGGCGAGCTCGCGTTCCGGCGGCAGCCGCGTGCCTGGCGGCAGCGACCCGGTGTCGGCCAGCCGTCCGATCCGGCTGGCCAGCAGCCGGTACAGCGGCCCGTCGGCGGCGGACCAGCGGCCGAGCAGGTCCGCGAGGGCAGGCCCGCCGATCCGGGCCACGGTATTCCTGGGCACGGTATTCCTGGGCACTGTGTTCCGTACCACTGGGTTCCGCACCACTGGAGCATCGATTGGCACCGTCACAATAAGGCCAATCATGCCACGGCTGCCGCCATGACCGCCGGCCGTGGCCAGCCCGGGGATCCCGGGAGTCGGTTAGCGACGCCCTTCCTGGGCAGCGGCACCTGATGACTGTTATGGGCGGCCGCGCAGGAACAGATAATGGGGGGGTGGTCTCTGCTGCGAAAGCGACGGATGACGGCGGCGCGACCGCCCGTCAGGTCTTCACGTCGCGCCTGAAAGGGCGGCCGCTGGTCGACAGCGACGGGCTGCTCATCGGCCGGGTCAGCAATGTCGTGTTGCTGCCCCTGGTCGGGAACGAGCCGCCCCGTGCGCTCGGGCTCGTGGTGGCGCTGCGGCGGCGGTCCATCTTCGTCGGGTTCGGGCGGGTCGGGGAGCTGTCCCTCGACGGGGCGCACCTGCTCGGCGGCACGGTCGACCTGGATCCCTTCACCCAGCGGACCGGGGAGATCATGGCGTCGGAGCTCTACGGGCGGCACGCCGCGGGCGGGATCGTCGTCGACGTCGCCATCGTCCGCAGCGATCCGCGGCCCGGCTGGGAGGTCAGCGCGGTCGCCATCAGGCGCGGCCTGGTGCTGCGCGCCCGCAGCCCGGAGATCGTGCCCTGGCAGGACGCCAGGGAGCTGTTCGACGCCGGCCCGCTCACGGAACAGCTCACCAGCCTGCGCGAGATGGAGCCGGCCGACCTGGCCGCCGCGGTCGGACAGATGCCCGCGGCCAGGCGCGGCCAGCTCGCCGCCGCCCTCGACGACGAGGAGCTGGCCGACCTGCTCGAGGAGCTGCCAGAGCAGGACCAGGTCCGGCTGCTTGACAGCCTCGAGCTCGAGCGCAGCGCGGACGTGGTGGAGGAGATGCAGCCCGACGACGCCGCTGACCTGCTCGCCGAGATGCCGGCCGAGCAGCGGGAACGGCTGCTGCTCGCGATGCGCTCCGTGCAGGCCGACGAGCTGCGGCGGCTGCTGCGCTACGACGCGAAGACGGCTGGCGGCCTGATGACTTCCCAGCCGATCGTCTTCACGCCGGACACGCCGGTAGCCGAGGTGCTCGCCCGGGTCAGGGACAAGACGCAGCCCGCCACCCTGGCCGCGCAGGTCTATGTCTGCGAGCCACCCGCGATGACGCCGACCGGGCTGTACCTGGGCAGCGTGGGTTTCCAGCGGCTGCTGCGCCGCGCGCCGTCCACGTCGATCGGCGAGTGCGTCGAGGCGCGGCTCTTCGTCCGGCCGGAAATGCCGGAGCGGGAGCTGGCTGCCCGGCTGGCGGCGTACAACCTGATGGGCGTCGCGGTGTGCGACTCAGACGGGCGGCTGCTCGGCGCCGTCACCGTGGACGACGTGCTGGACCGGCTGCTGCCGGTGGACTGGCGGGCAGGAGGGACCGAGACACGATGACACGGTTCACCGGGCGCCGCCTGGGCGAGCGCAGCGACCTGTCGGTGCCGCGCGGCGCGGCGCCGATGGGCGCCAGGTACGACGCGGACGCCTTCGGGCGGTTTTCGGAGGCGATCGCGCGGTTCCTCGGCACCGGCCGGTTCCTGTTCGGCCAGACGGTGTTGGTGATCTTCTGGATCATCCTCAACTCGATCGCCGCCTTCCACCACTGGGACCCGTATCCGTTCATCCTGCTCAACCTCGCCTTCTCCACCCAGGCCGCGTACGCGGCGCCGCTGATCCTGCTCGCGCAGAACCGGCAGGACGACAGGGACCGGGCCAACATCGAGCGCGACCGCGAGGTGGCCGCGCGAACCCAGGCCGACACCGAGTACCTGGCGCGCGAGCTCGCCGCCGTCCGGCTCGCGCTCTCCGACGTGGTGACCACCACGGACCTCGAGGACATGATGGGCAGGATGGCCAAGATGATCGCCGACCGGCAGTTCCCCGACGGTGACGACTCGTTCCCGGGCACCGGGTCCCGTGGCGAATCGTGAGCTGGTCGTTCTCGGCACGGCGAGCCAGGCGCCCACCAGAACCCGCAACCACAACGGGTACTTCCTGCGCTGGGACGGTGAGGGCCTGCTGTTCGACCCGGGGGAGGGCACCCAGCGTCAGATGCTGTTCGCGGGTGTTACCGCGAGCCAGGTCACCCGCGTGCTTATTACGCACTTCCACGGCGACCACTGCCTGGGGGTGCCCGGCGTGCTGCAGCGGATGTCCCTGGACCGAGTCCCGCACCCGGTGCGGGCGTACTACCCCGCGGCGGATGCCGAGGTGTTCTGGCGGCTGCGGCACGCGTCGCTGTTTCACGACACGCTCACGCTGGTGGAGCATCCGGTGGACGGCGACGGAGTGGTGGCGGACCGGACGGACGGCGCGGGGAGTGACGGCTTCCGGCTGGAGGCGCGGGCCCTGTCGCACCTGGTGCCCGCTGTGGGCTACCGGCTGGTCGAGCCGGACGGGCGGCGGATGCTGCGCGACGAGCTCGCCGCCCGCGGCATCGCCGGTCCCGACGTCGGCCGCCTGCGC
>NZ_JBARCR010000118.1:0-4661 GCF_049794275.1 Trebonia sp. | reverse complement strand
GACCTGGCCGCGGCACGCCCCGAGGCATCGCTCGCCGACTTCGCGGCCGAACTGGCGCAGCGGGCCGACACCGGGCACGCGCCCGTCGCGAGCGCGGTCACGCTGGCGACGATGCACGCGGCCAAGGGGCTCGAATGGGACGCGGTTCTGCTCCCCGGTCTTGTGGAGGGCATAATGCCGATCGTGTACGCGCGAACGGCCGAGGCCATCGAGGAAGAACGGCGGCTGCTCTACGTCGCGGTCACCAGGGCGCGGCGGCACCTGGCGCTGTCGTGGGCGCCGGCGCGCGCGCCAGGCACCGGACAGACCAGGCAGCGCTCCCGGTTTCTGGCCGGCCTCGTGCAGCCCGCCGGCGCGACCCAGGCCCAGGCCCAGCCCCAGGCCCAGCCGCGGTCCCAGGTCCAGGGAGGCCACCGGTGAGCGACTCCCTCGCACGGCTGCTCGACCTCCTCGACCTGGAACAGATCGAGGTCAACATCTTCCGCGGCCGGAGCCCCGACGAGACCGTGCAACGGGTGTTCGGCGGGCAGGTGGCCGGGCAGGCGCTGGTCGCCGCCGGCCGGACCGTGCCTGCCGACCGGCTGGTCCATTCGCTGCACGCGTACTTCATCCGGCCCGGCGACCCCGCGGTGCCGATTGTCTACACGGTGGACCGGGTGCGGGACGGACGCTCGTTCGCCACGCGGCGGGTCACCGCCATCCAGCACGGCGAGGTGATCTTCACGCTCTCCGCCTCGTTCCATCACCCGGAACCTGGGCTCGAGCACGCCGAGCCGATGCCGAAAGTGCCGCCGCCTGAGCAGGTGCGCAGCAGCGCCGAGCGGATCGCCGAGGCCACCGGGGCCGAGTTGCCACCGCATTACCGGGACAGCCCGATCGAGGTGCGGTCCGTGGGCCCGCTCAGCGTCGAGGCCGCCCGTGACCCGGCGCTGCGCGCCACCAGCAGCCAGGTCTGGCTGCGGATCAACGGGGAACTGCCCGACGACCCGCTGCTGCACGTGTGCCTGGTCACCTACGTCTCGGACCTGACGCTGCTCGACACCGTGCTGGTCAGGCACGGGGTCAGCTGGTACGACGGGCAGACCGCGGGAGCGAGCCTGGACCACGCGATGTGGTTTCACCGGCCGTTCCGCGCCGATCAGTGGCTGCTGTACGCGCAGGATTCGCCGGTCGCCTACGGGGCGCGCGGCCTGGCGCGAGGCGAGATGTTCACCGCCGACGGCGACCTGGTGGTCTCAGTGGTCCAGGAAGGCCTGATCCGGACTACGCCTAAACCGTCCCCGGGTTGATTGGTCGCCTCCCGCAGTCGCTAATTGGTTGGACTGAAGTCGTTCACCTGCGACGGAAAAACTGCAGGTCAAAAAACTGTTGCCCGGCTGTAAACGGTTACGTAGGCTGTCTCCATGTCCGTGGGCCAGCGTGTCGACCCCTCTGGAAGGAGGTGCCCACTGTGCTAATCAACACGATCACCGTCGCGGTTGCCCGTAGTGGCGCCGACCTTCCGGGTGTCCGCTCCCCGTGGGCCAGCCCGTCCGGCGCAGGGGCGCAGTATGCCTTCGGGCAGCTCCCCATCACGGCCGGTACGCCGAGCGCGCGCTTCGTCGCGTCGCGGCGCGTCCCGGCCATGCAGCCGGCTGCCGTCATGGCGGCCGCGCTGCCGACCGTTGTCCGCAAGCAGAACGTCCACAAGACCCGCGTTAACGCCGGTGGCGATGGCGCATCGGGTCCGCATCCAGAAAGGGAACCGGCCTAGGCAAAGGCCGGCCAAGATCCCCGAAGGCCGCGGACCCAGCACATAGGGTCCGCGGCCTAGTTATTTCGTAGGCCTCGGTCCCCGACGACAACAGGACCAGCAAGCGAGAGGGGATGGCACCGATGCAGTGGCCCGATGCCACCGTGAGTGCCGACGAGGGCGTGGCAACCGCGGCAAGGTTCGAGTCAAGACCGTCCGGGTTCGAGGCGGTCGGCGTGATGGAGCAGCAGGGCGTAGCGGTCAGCGTCGCGACGCTCGTCACCGGCGCCGGCGTGCCGAGTGGCCTGGATCTTCCCTGCACCGAAGACCCGGAGCTGTTCTTCGCCGAGGCTCCGCAGGACGTCGAGACGGCGAAGGCGCTCTGCCGGGGATGCCGAGCGCGGCTCGGCTGCCTTGAGGGCGCACTCGATCGGCGCGAGCCGTGGGGCGTCTGGGGCGGCGAACTGCTTCTGCGCGGCACGATCGTGCCGCGCAAGCGTCCGCGGGGGCGTCCGCGGAAGGAAGACGCCGCGATCGCCAAGGCCGACGAGCAGGCCGCGTAACCAAACCGCAGCACAGCCACTTCACCACCATCGCGGCACTTCACCATGCCGCGGTACGCAACGCGCCGCGTACCAGGCGACGCGTAAAGCACAAGCAGCGCACACAATGCACACAATGCAGAGGTTAACCATGTACTTGTCAGAAACCCTGGCACGGGACCGAAGTAGCGCCCGGTACGAGGAAGCGCAGCACGCCAGGATCGCCCGGCAGGCGGCGGAAGTCCGCAAGATGGACCGGATCAGGCAGCGCGCGGAACGCAAACTGCTCCGCGCCTGGCAGCGATCCGACGAGCTGCGCGCGTCGATCGAGGCGGCCGGCTAGCCATCACCCACAAGGACAGGACCCGGGATGCGCGTGGGCCATCCCGGGTCCAGTCATGTCCGCCGCTACGCCGTGGGCACCGGCTCCGCGGAGGCGAGCGGATCGTCGGTATACCCGGGCACCCAGCGGAGCACTTCGGCGCGGAACGCGGCCTCGCACTCGAGCTGGCACAACACGCCGGTCCCGGCGGTCGACACCCGGTGGATCAGCACGAAGGACGGCGGCACGTTGAACCTGCGGGACACGCTGGACGCGCTCAGGTCCGTGACCCGGGTCGCCTCCCCGCGCAGCCACTCCCTGCTGAACTTGAACGTCTCCACCGACGACGGCTCGGCCATCGGCGCGAGGAACGCGCGCAGCGCGTCCAGGTCCACCGAGATGCCCGGCCGCAGGAACCCGTTCGCGCGCAGTTCGCGCTCGACCTCGGCCACGTCGGGCTCGGGGTCGTGCATGATCCGCAGCAGCCGCCCGAGGAACGGCGGCAGCCCGTCGGGCAGCCGGTCCACCGCGCCGAAGTCGAGCACCCCGAGCCGCCCGTCGTCGAGCAGCCGGAAGTTGCCCGGGTGCGGGTCGGCGTGCAGCAGCCCCGCGCGGGCCGGGCCGGAGAACAGGAACCGCGTGAACAGGATGCCGGCTCGGTCCCGCTGCGCCTGTGTACCGCCGCTGATGATCTTCGACAGCGGCGTGCCGTCCATCCATTCGGTGACCAGCACATGGTCGGTCCCGGCCACGACCGGCGGCACGTAGATGTCCGGGTCGCCGGCGTACGCCTCCGCGAACGCCTGCTGCGCCTGCGCCTCGAGCCGGTAGTCGAGTTCCTCGGCGACCCGGTCCCGCAACTCGTCGAGCAGCGGCTTGACGTCGAGCCCGGGCATCAGCACGCCGAACAGCCGCCCCACCCGCGCCAGCTGGGTGAAGTCGCTGATCAGCGCCCGCCCGGCACCGGGGTACTGCACCTTGACGGCGACGGCCCTGCCGTCCTTCCAGACCGCCCGGTGTACCTGGCCGATGGACGCGGCCGCGGCGGGAGTGTCGTCGAAGGAGATGAACTGCGACCGCCACTCTGGCCCGAGGTCACCCACGAGCACCCGGTGCACGCTGCTCACGGGCAGCGGCGGCGCGGATTCCTGCAGGCGCGTCAGGGTGGCACGGTACGGCTCGGCGAGCTCGGGCGGCAGCGCCGCCTCGAAGATCGACAGCGCCTGGCCGAGCTTCATCGCGCCGCCCTTGAGCTCGCCAAGCACCCGGAAGACCTGGTCGGCGGTGCGCTGCTGGATCTCCCTGGCGACGAGCTCCGCGGACCTGCCGCCGATGCGCTTGCCAAGGCCGAGCGCGGTCCTGCCCGCGAACCCGAGCGGCAGCCCGGCTAGCTTCACGGTCCTGTTGACGGGATTGCGTGGGACGTCATTCACACTCTTTATTCTCCGTCAATTAAAGAACTTTTATTCCGAACGGTCGCGTGGTGACTCCACACTCCCACCATTCCCGCGCGACGCGCCATACGCCTCCGCGCGGCCGCGAGCGGCCCCCGTGCTGTCCTGCTGAGTTACAACACGGCACAGGCATGACGTATGCCCAGGTCCCGCCCGGTAACGTCCTGCCTAGACCTCGACGGTCACTGCGGACGAAGCTCGTCGGTGCCGCCCGCTTCGGGACCGAGGATGTCGCTGCCTTCTTCGTGGCCGAGGATGTCGGTGCCGCCTGCTTCAGGACCGAGTTCGTCCGAGCCTGCTTCCGCGCCGAGTTCGTCGGTCGCCTCTTCGTGGCCCAGGGTGTCGAAGTCTTCGGGTCCAGTAGAGTCCGCCATGCCGTTCGCCTCCTTGAGTCCGCCTCTTAATCCGAAGCGTACTCACGCGCCGTTCCCGGCGACAGGGCCTGCGTCGGGCCTGGCGCCGCGGCGGCGGCACCGCAGGTGCAGGCGAGGTGCGGCGACCACGTGCGACGGTGCCATTGCCAGTCCGGCAGCACCACCTCGAGGGTGCCGTTCCGCGTGACATGCGGAGCGGCGCGGTCGATGAACGTGAGGGCCTGCGCGGCCGCCAGC